>JBDRTL010000137.1:0-8452 GCA_043824045.1 Bacillota bacterium | reverse complement strand
ATTATCGCAAACGAGCAGCCCACGGGATAGCTTGATAACTCGCGGATGACGAACAGGAACAGACCGAAGCCCACAACCATGATCAGCTTGCCGATACCCGAGATCGGCGAGGAGACGTAATCTGTCGCCATAAAAAACGCGCCGATGATCAGGCCGCCGGAGAGCAGTTGGTAGAGCACGTTCTGCGCGCCGCTGTCCACGGAATACAGCGTTCCGGTTTTAATGAAGTAAGCGGCGGCAACTGTTACGATAAACGTCAGCGGGATGCGCCAGTCGATCACGCGGCGGATAAGCAGGTACACGCCGCCAAGCAGCAGCGTGAGCTTGCAGGTTTCGCCGATCATGCCGGGGATATCCCCGGAGAACAGCTGCCAAAGCGTATACCCCGCCGCCCCGTGCGTCAGCGGCGTTGCGACCGAAACGGCGTCCGCTACCGCAGGCGCGGTCCAGCTGCCGGCGTGCGGCAGCACGTTCGCCGCCATCAGCGATGTCCAGGAAAGCATCAAAATCGCTCTCGCTGCCAGCGCGGGGTTGATGAAGTTCTGCCCCAGACCTCCGAAAAGCTGCTTGATCAGGATAATCGCGAGGAAGGAACCAACGGCGGCGATCCACCACGGCGCGCCGGCCGGGAGGTTAAACGCCAGCAGCAGGCCCGTGACAACCGCGCTTAAATCCGACACGGTGATCTTCTGCCCCATGTGCTTTTGGTACAGGAATTCCGCGGCGACCGCGCTGAGCACGGATACGAGTATCGGCATCAACGCGCTGCCGCCGAAGAACCATACCGCAGCGATCGCGGTCGGAAGCAGCGCGATGACGACGTCCAGCATAATCCGCTGCGTGGAGGCCGCTTTATGATGCAGATGCGGCGCGGAAGCAACGGTCAATTTCTTCTGCATATCACTTCGCCCCTTCTTTTTGTCTCTGCGCCCGCTGTTTTTCCATGATCACTTTTTTGGCGGTTTTGCAGCTTTGGGTCAGAAGGCGCTTCGCCGGGCAACTCCATGAGCACGCGCCGCACTCCAAGCAGTTGAGCGCGCCCATCTTCTCTGCTGCATCGTACAAGCCCTTGCGCACCGCTTTGTCGATGTCCGACGG
Organism: Bacillota bacterium; assembly: GCA_043824045.1. Taxonomy (GTDB): domain Bacteria; phylum Bacillota; class Clostridia; order Christensenellales; family Aristaeellaceae; genus CAXXOK01. Next base: position 7,354 of record JBDRTL010000137.1, on the reverse strand, counting down.
GTATAAAAGCATCGGGCAGACTTCGACGCAGCGCCCGCAGCGGATGCACGCGCTTTCCTCGCCTTGCAGAAGATCCTTTTCCAGCACCGTGATGCCGGAACAGCCTTTGGTGACTGGAATATCTGTACGATTGATCGCCAGGCCCATCATCGGACCGCCGTAGATCATCCTCTTTGCCTGCGGCAGAAAACCTTCCGATTCTTCGATCAGCCGCTCAACAGGCGTGCCGATGCGTACCAGATAGTTCGCGGGTTTTTTCACGCAGCCGCCGACGGTCACCACACGGTCTATGAGCGGCACGCCTTCGTAAATCGCGCGGTAAAGCGCGTAACAGCTGCCGACGTTTAATACGAGCGAGCCCTTTTCCAGCGGCAGGCCACCGGTTTTCACCTTGCGTTTGGTCAGCGCATACAAAAGCTGTTTTTCACCGCCCTGCGGGTACCACACCGGCAGCGCGACAACCTTGAACGCAGGTTCGTTTTCGCAGGCCTTCGCCATAACCCCAATTGCGTCATTTTTATTTTTTTCTATACCGATGAGCACGTTTTCGATGCCAAATGCCGCCTGTATCCGTTTCGTGCCCAAAACGATTTCTTTAGCCTTGGAAAGCATTAACTGATGATCGGCGGAGAGGTACGGCTCGCACTCCGCGCCGTTTAGGATCAGGGTATCGAGCTTTGCTTTCGGCGGCAGAAGTTTGACGCTGTACGGAAACGTCGCCCCGCCGAGGCCCACAAGGCCCATTTCCCTGGAAAGCGCGGACAATGCGGCGGCATCCATCGCATCCGGATTTTGCACCGGACGCAGATCAACCCACGCGTCTTTGAAGTCGTTATCGATTATAACGCTTTCAACCTCCAGGCCGTTGGCCAGCATGCAAGGCTGAACGTCCACCACAACGCCGGAAACGCTGGAATGGATGGCGGCGCTTACAAAACCCGTCGGTTCACCGATTTTCATCCCCATTTTTACGCAGTCGCCCTTTTTAACCAGGCTTATGCAGGGCGCGCCGATATGCTGCTGCATCGGGATGACGACGCGGGACGGCTGATGCGGTTCAACGATCGGCAGCACTGCGGTAACCGATTTACCGTTTATCCCTTCATGCGGGTGAATCCCGCCCGGAAATCGATAATACAGACTCATGGAATTCTGTCCTTCCTAAACAAGATCAAGCGTCAAATATGAAAATGCACCACTGCTTATAGTACCGTACATCCGCTTAAAAATCAAGGTGAAAGCTCGTGTTTTCACAAATGTTCTTCACCCGATACCGCTTGTTTTCCCGCCGCGTCCCCAACCGGTTTCCACGCAGTAATCAGCCGCTCCAATTGCCATGCCGCGTTTGCCGGACTCGTGGACGGCAGGATCGTTATGGACATCCCTGTCTCCTTCTCCAGATGCCGCCGATACAGCATGCCTGCTTTCTGACCGTTGGCAAAGACACGCCGGATCTGTATTTTGCGCAGGAGGGAGGCGATATCGCTGAACGTCAGCGGCGTAAGGGCGCTGTCCGCGCTGCTAAGGATATCGCAGGCGGAAACCACGTCCCAAAGCGCGACATGATGCTTGAGCAAAAGCGCGGTTTTGCCGTCAACCGACTGCGGAACCTGCTCGCCGAACAACGCCGCAAGCACACGCCAGAAGCGGTTTTGCGGATGCCCGTAATAAAACATAGTTTCCCGGGACTTGACAGACGGAAACGAACCCAGCACCAACACCTTGGAGTTATCGTCGGCTATGGGCTGAAACGGGTGGATCAGCGCTTCCGATTTACGTTTATTTCTCGCGTTCATCCGGATACCTATTCATGAATAACGCCCACATCCTTCGATGCGGGCGTTGAGTTTCGTATGTTATGCTTAGTTCACGCTGTCCTTAAGGCCTTTGCCTGCCTTGAATACGGGCGCTTTGGAAGCGGCAATTTTGATTTGCTCGCCGGTGCGGGGATTGCGGGCGACGCGGGCGGGACGCTTGCGAACCTCGAAAGAACCAAAGCCAACGATCTGTACCTTGTCGCCTTTTGCCAGTGCATCGGCGATGACATCAGTGACAGCGCTCAACGCTTTTTCTGCGTCTTTTTTGGTGAATCCGGTCTTTTTAACGATGGCGGCGGTTAATTCTGCTTTGTTCATGTGATAGATCCTCCTTTAATCTTTATAACTTAAAATGTTGTGCCGGGATACCCAGCAGAAAAGCACAAATCACCCCTTGTTGTTCATGGAATGTGCTTCTCTTTCACCCAGTATACATCCATTTCCTTCAAAGTCAAGTCTTCTATTGATTTTCCTTCGCTTTTCATGCGATTTTCCATGCCCCGAAATCGGCGGATAAATTTATCGACGGCAGCGAATAACGCGATGTCGGGGTTGACGCCGCATAACCTGCAGGCATTCACCGCGGAGAAGAGCAGATCGCCCAGTTCCGCTTCCGGATCCTCGTTTTTGTCAATGCACTCCAGGATTTCCCCGCACTCCTCCGTGACCTTTGCCAGCGCTTCTTTCGCGTTTGGAAAATCAAACCCGACCTTCGCAGCCTTATGCTGCACTTTGAACGCTCGAAGCAACGGGCTTAATCCGGCGGATACGTTGTCCATGGCGTCGGCAACGCTGTCGATTCCGCGCTGCCTGCGCTTGATGCTCTCCCAGTTGCTGAGCACCTCCGACGACGTATCCGCCTTCACCGTGCCGAATATGTGCGGATGGCGCTCGATCAGCTTTTCCGTGACGGCGGTCGTCACATCGTGCAGGGTAAACTCCCCGCACTGCATGGCGATGACCGCATGGAAGACGATCTGCAGCAGCACGTCCCCCAGTTCTTCGCACATGTGCGCTGCGTCCGCTTCCCGCACGGTCTCGATAAACTCATAGCTCTCTTCCAGCAGGTTGGGCAGCAGGCTTTCGTGGCTCTGCTCCCGGTCCCACGGGCAGCCGTCATTTGCGCGCAGGCGGCACATCACGGCGTACAGGTCTTCCACGCCAAACCGCTTGCGCTCTTCCATCGGCGCGGCGACGTACAGGCATGCCGTCAGGTGGTCGTAGCGATCTTGGCGGTCGAGCTCAAAAAGCGGAATTTGGCGCATCTGCAGCAGTCCTTCTTGATCGCCACAGAAATAGTATATCTGCGCCTGATCGTCCAGCATTTCCATAAGCTTCAGCTTGCACGCGCCCGCGCAGGCTTTGCTGTGCAATTCGGACAGGAAGCAGGACATACGAGGGTTGAGCGCGTCGGCGGTTAAGAATCTCTCGGCGGAGGACAGGCGGATGTTTTGCATATCGGCATGCGCCATCGCGGCGCAGCGGTCCGCGTGGCTGACGCCCGGCAGCACGGCGACCTTTCCCCGGTCCGCCGCACGCGCAAGCAAAGCGGAAACGGTAGAATCCATGGTTGCGTCCGCCACCACATACAAGATGTCGCCGTTTTCAGCCGCGCTCAGGAGGAACTCTGCCGCGGACCGGTTGAACGCGTCGAAGGTATCGGCTTCCTCGTACAGCATATCCAGCGATTCATAGGATAGCGCGTTCGCTTCCAGCCAGCGCGCAACGGGGTGCCGCTCCGTTCGCAGGATGATCCGCTTTGCTGTCTTCAGCGCGTCCAGCGCGCCAGCCGTCAGCAGCGCCATATCGCCTGTTGAGACCGAAAGTATTGTGATGGTGTACAAAATACCTGCCTCCAAATCTAGTGTTTCAGCCGTTTGAGCAGCGGCTTGATTTCATCCTTTTTAAGCGTTCCGATCAACAGCGAGACCCCCGTATATACCGCCATGCCGACGAGAATCAATCCAAGGGTGATCAGGCGGCGTTCGGGAAGCACGAGCATCAGGCCGTACAGTACGCCCGTCATCACCACGGACGCGAGCAGCGGCTTTAAGAAAATATTGAGCGGGTCCCACTTCATGCCCGTGTATTTATGGACGTAGTAGAGGTTGGGTATCATGCTGACGCCATAGCACACCAGCGACCCGATGGACGCGCCGAGAATGTTGACGCCAGGCGTGCCGATGAGGGTATAGTTGATCAGCACCTTGAAGCACACGCCGATCAACAGCGTAAACATGGGGATTTTCTGCTTGTGCATCCCCTGCAAAATGCCGCTCGTCGCCTGCACCACGGTAAACAGAATGATCGTGAACCCCGAAAATACGAGCAGCTGCGCGGTTTGATCAAGCGCTTCGGGCGAGGAAAACGGATAGACCATTGCCAAAAGCGGCTTTGCCAGAATGCTCATGCCAAAGCTGCAGGGAAGCCCCAAAAGAAACGCCATCCGAAGTCCGGCGTGCGTGCTGCGTTTCACGGCGGCCATATCGCCCCGCGCCACGTTGGCGGAAATCGCCGGCACCATGCTCATGGAAATGGCGAGCGCAAGTGCGGTCGGCACGTTGATCAGCGTGATCACATAGCCGGAAAAGCGCCCGTACATGGCGCGCGCAGCGTCGCGCATAACGCCCGCTCCGTCTACCAGGCGGTTGACGATCATGCCCGAATCGATAAACGAAGCCAGCGGAATGATGCACGCGCCGATGGTGATGGGGACGGCAAGCGCCAGCAGTTTCCGGTTGATTTCCCGCCAGCGCTGGAGCGGAATTTCTTCATCCTGTTTGCAATCATCGATATCGTGCCGCCTGCGGGAATATACGATAAACATATACAACAGCGCGAACGCCTCGGCGATCGACGTGCCCAGCAGCGCTCCGGCAGCGGCGTACCCGATGTTGATTCCATCCGTTCCCGCCGTCCCGATCTTTGAGCCGAGGTAAGCAAACGGCAGCGCGACGACGATCTTCCCTACCTGCTCGATCAGTTGGCTGATCGCCGTGGGCTTCATGTCCTGCTGCCCCTGCATATACCCCCGAAACGCGCTCATCGCGCATACGATGGCGACGGATGGCGCGATGGCGATAAACCCGGCTACGGTCAGCGGATCGCCCACGCGGTCGCTTAAAAAGGTGCGAAACGCAATCATCAGCGCCGTGCCGACGATGCCGATACCGGTGAGGATGATCAGCGCGTGCTTGAAAGTGCGCCGCGTGTTGCGCACATCGCCCTTGGCCAGGTTGTAACTGACGATGCGGCTGATGGCCACGGGCAGGCCGGCGGAGGATATGGTCAAGAGCAGGTTATATGTCGGGAACACCAGCTGATAGGTTCCCAGCCCCTGCTCTCCGATCAGCCACGCGAGCGGAATACGGTACAACACCGCGACGATCTTGCAGATCAGCCCCGTGATGCCAAGCACCGTAATGCCGCCGATAATGGACTGCTGTTTCGCGCTCACCTGATACCCTCCGTCCGTTGGTTCCTTGCCCATTATACCAGATTTCCGAATTACAGGGCTATCCCCATAGAAAAGAGCACTTCATGAACCGAATGAAGTGCTCCGCTGCGCCTTGATAAACCGATTAGTCGGCTAACCTGTCGGCGTGGATTTTGGCGTTTGCGTCCGTAATCCACTGGCTGACGGTTTCATCGTAGAGCGTGTCCTGCTTGCCCGCCAGAATTTCCGCATCAATCTGATCGCGGATATCCGAAAGTTTCGCCTGGCCGTCCGGCAGGTTGCTTGCGTACTGCACAATATGAATTCCATTGTTTGAGCGGAACGGCTCGGAAATATCCCCGACGTTCTTGAGCGCCATCGATTCGTTCACGAAAACATCAAGGTAGGTGGTCAGCCCTTCACACAGAAGATAGCCCTTCGATTTCTGCGGTTCCTGCGTCATGCCCGGGTCTTCGCCGTATGCCGCGATCAGCGCGTCGAAAGCCTCGCCCGCCGCGATCCTTATAAGTACCTCGTCCACTCCGGGTTGGATGGCGCTATACGCGAACTCGGTCAAATCGCTCAACTGCGTCGTCAGGACCGCGATTTCCGCGGTCAGCGCATCCGCCTGCACCGTCAGCTCTTCGCGGCTCTTTTTCTGGTCCTCGGTATCGGCGGCCGGGTCTTCGGGCAGTTCAGCTACCGCGGTCTGGATGGCGCTTAACGTATCCTGATCATCCGAAAGCTGCGTGGAAAGCTCCGAAAGCGCCGACATGTCCTCATCGCTGATCTTGATCAGCAGGTTTTTGACATAGCGGTAGCCCGGCGGCGAGAAATAAAGGATCGCGCCGTTGCTGACGTCGCTTGCGTACTGCGTGAGCGTTTCGGTATAGGTCTGGATCGCCTGTGATACGTTGGTTGCGTACTGCTCCTGAATTTCATCCTCGGTCACTGTGACGTCCCGAACGGCCATATCACGGAGCTTGTCCAGCGCCGTGGCCTGCTTTTCCTGCTCAAGCATTTCTTCTTTCGAGCTGTAGCCGATTTCCAAAATCTTCGCGTTCACCGCCGCGTCCAGCTCCGCGCCGGTCAGCTCGGTTTGGGCAAAATAGCCGGCCTTAACGGTGTCGGTGATATTCGCGTAGGTATCCTCAACCGTCGTGTTGATCGCGGCCAATTCCTCTTGGGTGAATTGATCCAGCCCGTATTCCGTCACCTTCTGCCATGTCACGGCTTCCTCGATCAGCGAGTTGATCGCATTATCCTGCGCGGAGGCGATTGCCTCAACGTCCGTACGGTCAAAGCTCATACCGTAGACGCCGTAAATGTATTCCTGATAATCCAGAACGTTCTGGATGGCCTGCTGCACTTCCGCCTTGGCGAACGTTTTGCCCGCAACCTCAATGATAACCGTCTGCGCGTCCACCGCCGCATCCTTCACGATCAGGCCGCAGCCGGAAACGGCGGCAACGACAAACGCCAGTAAAACCATCAGAATCGCATACTTGCGCATAGCGTAGGTCTCCCCTTACTGTCTATTTTGAAACGCCAGTGTATTATACAGAATTCCCGATAAAACGGCAAGTTATTCTATGGCCCGTACACTGTCGAACGGGAAAAACACAAAGCGGACGTGACCTTTGATCTGGCTTCGCGTCAGGGTATCGACGCTGGAGGAACGGCTGTCGCGGCTGTTGTCGCGGTTGTCCCCCATCACGAAATATTCGTCCGCGCCAAGCGTCCGAGTAGCCATATTGGCGTAAAACGGGCTGTCGTTCCGCTCGGGCGTCAGGTAGGTTTCGGGCAAAGGCTCGCCGTTACGGTACACGATATTGCCATTGATCTCGATCGTATCCCCCGGCAGGCCGATCAATCGCTTGACGTAGTTTTTGGTGCTCTCCGGATACTTGCAGATAATCACGTCGCCGCTATCCGGCTGGCCGCCGAAGAGGTAATCAAACTTGGTTACGAACATAAGCTCGCGGTCATGCAGGGTATCCAGCATGCTGCTGCCGTCGACGATCACGGGCTCGAACACAAGCCCGCGTATGCATAACGCGATAATCACCGCGGAACCGAGCGTCAGTATCCAACTGATCGT
>JBDRTL010000136.1:0-2969 GCA_043824045.1 Bacillota bacterium | reverse complement strand
CCGGATTGTGGATATTCTGACGGGTTATGTGCGCGACGCGCTCAATCCCTCATGACAGTTTTTCGATGATTCCATCGACAAGTTTGGCGAAGATGTGCCTGACGCGCTTGCCGGTCTCGATCACCTCGTACATGTCCAGTTCCCGGTCCAAAATCCCAGCCGCCATATTGGTGATGCAGCTGATGCCAAGCACCCGCATGCCGCAGTGCCTGCCCACGATGATTTCAGGCACGGTGGACATGCCCACGGCGTCCGCGCCCAGAATGCGCAGGGCGCGTATTTCCGCGGGCGTTTCGTAGCTGGGGCCAGTCAGCCAGCAGTAAACGCCGTGTTCCAGCGGGATACCGAGGCTTTGCGCGACGTCGTTCGCCAGTTTTTTAAGCGCCGGATCCAGCGCGTAGGTCATATCCGGGAAGCGCGAGCCGAAATCCTTCAGGTTCGTGCCGATCAGGGGATTGCGTCCGGAGAGGTTGATCGTGTCTTCGATCAGCATCAGGCAGCCCTGCGGGAACGCCGTGTTGACGCCGCCTGCGGCGTTGGTGAGAATCAAAGTCTTTACGCCGAGGCGCGCCATCACGCGGACGGGCATGGTGACCTCCTCCATGCCGTAGCCTTCATAGGCGTGGAAGCGCCCCTGCATCAGGTACACGCGCTTCCCGTGCAGCGTGCCCGCGTGCCAGTTGCCCGCGTGGCCTTCCGCCGTGGACACGGGGAAATGCGGAATATCCGCGTAGGGGATGGTTTTGGCGTCTTTGAGCCGCCCGGCGTAGTCGCCCAGACCGCTGCCAAGCACCACAGCGATCTCCGCCCTGCCGCACGCGCCGCGGATGAAGTCCGCGGCCTGATCGATCTTCTCCAGGTAAGTCATGGGGTTTTCCTCCTATCGCAATGCGCCGGCAAAGGACGCGGCGTTGAAGCGCTGCGGCAGGCCGAACAGGTCGGCGATGGTCGCCGCGATATCGGCAAACGTCTCCCGTGTGCCGATGGACGTGAGCACGCGCATCCCCTTTGTCCACGCGAGGATGGGGATATGCTCGCGGGTATGATCGGTGCCGCGGAAGGTGGGGTCGCAGCCGTGGTCGGCGGTGATCAGAAACACATCGCCGTCCCGCGCCATGGCCTCGGCCTCGCCGAGTTTTTCGTCAAATTCCATAAGCGCGCCGGCATAGGCTTTGGGTTCGCGGCGGTGGCCGTAGAGCATGTCGAAGTCCACGAGATTGATGAATACAAGCCCGTTGAAATCCCGCCGCATCATCCGCAGCCATTCCGCGATGCAGGCGGAATTGCCCGCGGAATGCACGCTCTCCGCAAGCCCCTTGTGCGCGAAAATATCTTCGATCTTGCCGATACCCATCGTGAAAATACCGTTTCCCTGAAGCGCGTCCAGAATGGTCGGCTGCGGCGGCACGAGACTGAAATCCCGGCGGCCCTTGGTGCGCCTGAACGCGCTCTTGCGCCTGCCGACAAACGGCCTTGCGATCACGCGGCCCACGGCGTGCTCCCCATGTAAAATGCCGCGCGCGATTTCGCACCACGCGTAGAGTGTATGGAGCGGGATGATCTCCTCGTCGCAGGCGATCTGAAACACGCTGTCCGCCGAGGTATACACGATGGGATAGCCGGTGCGCAGGTGCTCCTCGCCCAGCTCCTCCAATATTTCGGTGCCGCTGGCCGCATAGTTGCCAAGCGTTCTCCGTCCGATCGCCCGCTCAAACTCCGCGATCACTTCGGGCGGAAAGCCGTCCGGATAGGTCGGGAACGGTTTCTCAAGACGGATGCCCGCCATCTCCCAGTGGCCGGTGGTGGTATCCTTGCCGGGGCTTTTTTCCATGGCTCTGCCGAAAACACCCGCGGCGTCTGCGGGCGTTTCGCAGGGCATGGTTTCGATGGAGCAAAGGCCCATGCGCTTCAAATTCGGCAGGTTCGGCTTTTCGGCCGATAAAACGTGCGCGAGCGTGTTCGCGCCCTCGTCGCCGTACAAAGCGGCGTCAGGCAGCGCGCCCGCGCCCACGGAATCCAGAACGATCAGAAACACGCGCATCGCGGCATCCCTCCTTCTTGAATTCCTCTGCCCTCATTGTACACGAATAACCGGGGGATGAAAAGAGCGGACGGGTTTTGTCAGCCCCCGCCGCCGTACAGGGTTTCCAGCAGCGCCCTGCCCGTTTTCGTGCGGAACACCTTGCGGCCGAAGGCGGCGACGGCGTCTTCGCTCAAACCGTCCTCATACGCGTTCACGAGGAAATCCGCCTCCACGAGGATTTGGCAGTCCAGCCCCTCGATGTTCGTATAGGTATGGTGACGCGCAATCAGAAAGCAAACGCGCGCAATGATTGCCTCGTCAACGTAAAGCTCGCGCAGCAGCTTCTCCGCCTCCGGCGGCCCTTCGGCCTGCTGGTGCGCTCCCGACGCGCTGCCGTACTTCAATTCGCTGTTTTTGATGCCGATATCGTGCGTCAGCGCCGCGATCTCCAGAATTTCCTGCGTGCGCGCGTCCAGCCGCTCCCCCGCGCCGACGGCTCTGGCAAAGCCGTACACCTTCAAAAGGTGGTTCACGCGCCGCGCGTCGCCCTGAAAATATGCGATCATCGCAAGCATCACCCGTTCCGTCACCGCGCATCCCCCGCTCTCCGTTTCGCCTTCTTTATCTATTGTACACAACTGCGCATCATCTGAAAAGAGCGCGGAGGTTTACTTTTCGGCTGTTCCATCGTACACTGATGGAGAACTGGAGGAATACGATGGAACACACCTTTATCGCCGCGGCCGCCTTCGGGCTGGAGGGCGTTGCGGCGTCCGAACTCAGGCATATGCATATCGCGGCGAAGGCCGAGGCGGGCGGCGCGCGCTTCGAGGGCGATTGGATCGACGCGTTCCGCGCCAACCTGTGGCTGAAAACGGCCGACCGCGTGCTTTTGGTGCTGCACGAGGGCGAAGCGAGAACCTTCGAGGATTTGTTTCAGGCCGTC
>JBDRTL010000135.1:0-2101 GCA_043824045.1 Bacillota bacterium | reverse complement strand
TCCCCATAACCTCACAACAGAAACACAGCCAGAGGAAGCGCGGACGCGCTTCCTCTCAGAGTGTCAAAAAACTTCGTTTTGCAGACACTCTGCCAGCCTGTTCAAAAAGCCTGAGATGCGAGGACGCCAGGGTGGCAAGGGGTTGAGCTTACTCGTATGTAAGTGATGCCCCTTGACATCCCGAATAGGGAGAGCTTTGCTCGACTAGCGCTAGAAATTTGCGGAGCACATGAAGCGCGTAGCCTCGCATAAACGAAGAGCGGTGCGAGGCCGCAATAAGCTGACAAAGCAGATTGGGCTTTTTCAACAGGCTGAGAGGAAGCGCGGACGCGCTTCCTCTTTGTGTCCGGAATACGACGCCGCACATGCGTTGCGGGAAACCGAATGATTTTCCGCATCCGCCGATCCGCGCGCAAACCTGTTCGGCGAACTTCCTTTGGAAGCGGGTTTCCAGTTTTTCGGATTGTTATCGGCCTCTCCTGCGCCCTGTCATCTTTTCACAATATCCATTTGTTAAATATTGAGCGCCGCCTGTTTTTTACATAACACGGCTTGACAAGCGAACATATGTTCGCTATTATTGACGTATTGTGCACGAACAGCCCCGCTTTTGTTCTGCGGATGCACCCAAAGGAGGATAGGTGGAATGGAACGATTGCATGTTTTCAAGAGCCGTACGGCGCGGCAAGGTCTTTGCCGCGGCGCGCAGCCGCCGCTCCCGGACCGGCAAACGCCACTCGCTGCTTTCGCACGGGGAATCCGGGACGGGCCGCGTTCCGCGTCCGGCGCTTAACCGGCCGGCCGTGTGTGCGGCTGCGCTTCCGTTTCCATACGCAACTCATACGCCGCATCGCGCGGTGCGCCCGCCGTATATCCGTTTTTCAGGATGAGGATATATTTTGACCGTATACCGGTCAGTTGTCCGTCTCGTGCTGCAGGCTCTCCATGAAGTTTTCCATCTGTTCCCACGCTTCCTTGGGCAGTCCCACCAGCCCGCGCAAAATGGCTTTCATGAAGGTGTTGTCGCCCTCCATGATCCGCATCAGCTTCTCCGTCTCCACCGCTTCCCTGGCTTCCGCCATTTCGCCTTTGCCGTATTTCAACCACCCGTAGCCGATCGCGCACTCCCTGCAGATCAGCCTGAGCAACGCCTCCGAAGGCTGCACGCGGCCTATCTCCCACGAAGCGACGACGTCGCGCGATACGCCGATCAGCTCGGCAAACTGCCGTTGGGTCAGGTTCATGGTTTTTCGGATCGTTTTCAGCCTGTCTTGCACACCGTCCACCTCCGTTTGCACCATTGTAACACAAAGGAATGTGGCGGTCTACACAAATTTGCGATAAATATGTGTTGACAGACACAATTCCATTCGATATAATGTGTACACAAACACACTGTGAGACTTTAATCGGTCTGGTAGTACACGTTGCAGGAGGTATGATGCTTTTGAAAACAAAGAACCGCTCCATACGAAACGGGAAGGCGCAGCGCAGGGCAATCCGCAGGGCTTCCGCATTGTCCCCGGACCGGCAGGCGTTAACCGCAGTTTACGCGCTGGGAATCCGGGACGGTCTGCGAATCGCGGCCGATATCCACGAGAAAACGAAACGCTCCGAAGGGGATGCATGATGTTGAATGAAAAGGACCGGTCGCAGGCCGCCAAACACTGGCTTTCGGACTACCGCGACCTTTGCTGCCGCCGCGACGCGCTGGCGGACGAACTGGACAGCCTGCGCGCCGCCACCACGCGCGCCACGGGCCATCTCTCCCAGGCGCACATCAGCCGCCTGCCCGCTTACGGCAGCTTTGAGGAGCGGTCATTGGAGCTCATCGAGGCGCAATCCCGCCTCAAGACGCTTATCGAACACATTTCCGAATCCCTCGCCGTCCGCCTTACGCTCATCGAACAGCTTTCCGACGAACGCTGCCGCCTCGTGCTTACCCTGCGCTACATCAACGGCCTGGAATGGTTCAAGGTCGAGCACGCCATGCACTACGAGCGCCGCCAGGTCTTCTACTTCCACTCCGAAGCGCTTAAAGAAGTCGGGCGGCTGATGGAGGAAGGGGTGTGACGCTTTGATACGGCGCTGTCCAATGAGG
>JBDRTL010000134.1:0-6367 GCA_043824045.1 Bacillota bacterium | reverse complement strand
CGAAGGCATGGCGGCCCCCGACTATCACCGCCACGCCGCCAAGCGCTTTCTGGAACTCGCCAACCGCCTCACCAGCCGCTCCGGCGCGAGCAAAAAGGCCGTGTCCCTGCTCCGCGCGTGGAGCGTGAAGCACTCACGGCTCGCGGATTCGTAAAACAAGCCACGTCCCCGTTTGAGACGGTTTAGAAGGCGTCGCAAGCCTCGCAACGGCAACACACGGCAAACCGCGCAGTATCGGAGGAAAAAAACATGAACTCTTTCCGCGTTCGTTCTTCGCCGCGCAGGCGTGGGCTGGCCGCGCTGTCGCTGCTCCTTATTCTTACGCTTTGGATGGGAATCGCAGAGGCGGAAAACGTCAGCGCCGCGGTATGCGCCGATGTAACCGATCCCTCGCCCGCCGCGCGGCAGGGGCTTCCCGAAACGCTCGGGCGTTACAATCCGCTCTTTGGCAAAACGCTGGTCGCGGCGGGCGATTCGCTCACCGCGGGCTATAGCATCGCGCCCGATCCCGAAACCGGAATCATCCCGACCTATCCCGTTGTGGCCGGATGCCGGAACCGCATGAACGTGGAAAACCTCGCCATCAACGGCGCGTGGATGACCTCGGGCCGCTACAGCGGAAGCGACGTGGAGGGTTTCAGTTCCTACTTTGACGACGAAGGCTTCCTGCCCGCCGAGATGGATTATTTCACCATCAACCTGGGGGCGAACGACTGGTCGTACGGCGTGCTCGGGCTGATGGACGATTACTGCCTGCTGCATTTCGCCGCGACGTACTACAACGCGACCGCCGAGCAGCAGACGCAAGCCGAATCGGCGGAGGACTGGATCGCCAAATTCGTCGGCTCGGAATCCGACACGGGGATATCGACTTGGCTTGGCGCGTGGAACACGGTGCTCACGTACCTGCGCACGAATTATCCCCAAACGAAAATCGGGATTCTGGTTTCGTATCCGTGCCAGGATGTGGAGGGCGCGTTCGCGGCGCGGCTTCGGGAAACGCTGTTCCAAATCGCCGATAAGTACGGGTACCCCACGCTGGACTGCGGAGACCCCGATCAGTGGTTCTGCGTGGGCTACGCGGAGGGGCTGGACCCCGATATCGGCAACCTGATCGCGGACGTATATACCCTCGACCGCTGCCACCCAAACGCTTTGGGCCACGAAATGACGGCCGACAGCTACGAAGCGTGGCTGAAAGGGCTGTAACGAAAATAACAGAACGCCCGCTAAATCGCGGGCGTTCCGTGCGCAGGTTTATTTATTTGTTTCTGTAATGCCCCCTGCACTGGTAGATCACAATGGTTTCTTCTTCTACCGAATACACGAGCCGGTCCTTTTGGTTGATGCGCCTGCTCCACAGTCCGGTGAAATTTCCTCGCAAGGGTTCCGGCTTTCCCACGCCCTCAAACGGCGTACGGGCAACCTCCTTAAGCAGAGCGTTCAGCCTTTTCAGCGCTGACCGGTCTGATGCTTGCCAGCTCAGGTATTCCTCCCATGCAAGTTCGGTAAAGGTGAATTTAGGCATCCTCCATGGCCTCCAGTTCCGCCATGGTTTTGGTTACTGTTTTCCCGTCATGAATTTGCCGTGCCGACTCGCGCAATCGCTTTTGATTGGCATCGCCGTAGAAAGGATCGCGGGGCGCGGCGATTTCAAACGGAATCCTGCGGTCTCTGGCCGCTTTCTTGGCGTACAACATGAAAAACGTCGTCAGATTCATTCCCATCTCGCCGCACATTTCATCCAGTTCCGACTTCAGCTTTTCGTCCAATCGGATGCTTACCGTAACCACGCATACCACCTCCTTCTATTTGGCTATTATATAGCAAATAGAAACAATTTGCAAGCATTACGCTTTAAATAGTAGTCATTTCCCCTGATTTTCCTCATCACATTTATACAAAGGCCGCGCTACGCGCAGCCTTCAGAGTGTCAAAAAACATCGTTTTGCAGACACACTGACAGCCTGTTCAAAAGGCCTTGATTTCGCGAAGCCAAGCGTGGCGTGTGTTGAGCTTACTCGTTTGTAAGTGATGCACGCGCCATCGCGCAGGCGACAAAGAAAGTGAGGCTTTTTCGACAGGCTGAAGGCCGCGCTACGCGCGGCCTTGTTGGATTGTAAAGGGCATTGCCCTTTCCCGGGGCCATAGGGGCTGCGCCCCTAAACGTTTCCTACGGCTGCGGCTGCGGCTGCACGATATCATCCGGCGTGTTGCCGAACACCGCACCGAGAACGTCGGTCACTGTTCCCGTTTCGGTGTACACGCCGCCGCCGGAGACGGTGGCGATGTTGCTGTTCACCCTGCCGCCGGACACGGTGACATCGCCGTCCACCGTATAGATACCGCCGCCGTACTGCGCGGTATTGCCGAACACCACGCCCGCGGTCATGGTGATCGCACCGGACGCCGCAAGCACGCCGCCGCCGTACATCGCCTGGTTTTTCTTGATATTGCCGCCCGCGATCATAACCGCGCCTTCGTGCGCGTAGACCGCGCCGCCGCTGGTGTTCGCCGTATTGTCCCTGAGGATCCCGCCGGAAATGCTCACGTCGCCTCCGGTCAGGTAGAGCACGGCGCCGAAATCGGCGGTGTTGTCGATCGCCCTGCCGCCGGACATCATAATATTCCCGCTGTCGGCATACACGCACCCGCCGTACATGGCGGAGTTCTGCGTAAGCGTGCCGCCGAGGATGCCGACCGCGCCCTCGTGGGCGTACACGCCCCCGCCGCTGACGTTTGCCTTATTCCCCTGCAGGCTCACATCACCCGAAATGGTGACGTTCGCGGTCTGCGCGTAGATCGCGCCGCCGAACTCCGCGCCGTTGTCTGTAAACGTTGTTATACCGGAGAAGCTGCCCTCGCCGCTGCCCAGGTACACGGCGCCGTACTGGGCCGTATTGCCGCTGACCGCGCCGCCCGTCATGGCCACGCCGCCCGACTCCGCGTATATCGCGCCGCCGCTGACCGCAGCCGTGTTATGGGAAATATCGGCGTCGCCGGAAACCGTCACGCTGCCGTACTGGGCATAGATACCACCGCCGAACTGCGCCGCATTGTCCGTTACGGCCGCGCCCGCGATCGCGATATTTCCGCCGTGGGCGTACAGGCCGCCGCCGTACTGCTCCGCCGTATTGCCCGATATCGTCCCGCCGAGCACCGCGACATCCCCGTTGAGCGCGTAGGCGGCGCCCGCGCCGGTAGAAACGTTATCCTGCACAACGCAGTTGTCAAGCGCCAGGCTTCCGTCCGCGCAGACGGCCGCGCCGTAGTTTGCCCTGTTGCCGGTAAACGTGCAGCCGATCGCCCGCAGGTCGCCCATCACGAACAGCGCGCCGCCCGAGCCCGTGCCGTAGGCATCGGCGAAATGCTGCGTCGCGTCGCCGTTTTGAAAGGATAAATTAACTACATAGGTTACGCCCGCCAGCGGCTCAGCGGCGTCTTTGCCCTGCACGCAGAAGATCTGTTTGCCGTTGCCGTCGATGGTAAAGTGCGTGCCCTCGGCGGACACGATCGACACCGGGCGTTCAAACACGATGGTGCCCTGATTGTCCGAAAAGGTGATATCCGCGGTGATGACAACCTCCGTGCTGCCCTTCATGGCCGCAAGCTTGAGCTCCATCCAGTCGCCCGCCGTTACTTTATCGCCGGTCGGCTCAAAAATCTTCGTCAGCACGCTTAACAGCGATTCGCCCATCCGCTCCATCAGGCGTTCGCCGCTTACGCCCTCCGCCGCGGAACCCGTGAACCCGGCGGCAAGGACCAAGCACAGAAAAACAGCGATTATTTTCTTTATTCGCGCGTACATGTTCAGTTTTCTCCTTCCGTTGTCCATCGTACAAGAATAGTATTACGTGCAGCCGGATATGAACGACCCTTTGTGAATCGATGGTACGCTACTTTTCAGTTTTTTGCAAGCACGGGAATATGCAGTAACGATTAAATTTCCGTAAGCGTCGGCTTACGCCCGCGCGCCGCGGTCTTTGCGCAGGCGCAGGTAATACGCGCCCGGCGTCATCCCGAAATGGCGGAGGAACACGCGGTTGAATGTGCGTACGCTTCCAAACCCGCAGCCGTAGGCGATCCCGGCGACGCCCTCCCGGCCCTGGTCCATGGCGGCGGCCGCCTCCCGCAGGCGCACGAGGTTCAAGTACTCCTTAAACCCCGTGCCCGTGATCTTCTTGAACTCGCGGGAGTAGTTGGACACGCTCATCAGCGCGCCCTTCGCCATGTCCGCGATGGTGATTTCCTCCGCGTAATGCGCCTCGATGCGGCTGATGCTCTCGCGGATCATGTGCAGGTGCAGGCGCTGCGCCGCGCCGTCCGCCTGAAACTCGCGCTTCAGGTAGTAGCGGTGCAGAATTCCCTGAATTTCCAGAATATACGCGTACAGGAAAAACGCGCTGGCCGAATTGAGGCGGGCGTACTCGTCGTGCATACGGTTGAGCAGCGTATCAAGCCGCGTATCGGGGCGCATGGCGTCCGGCCGGAATACGCTGGAGCGCACCGCCGAATCAAACACCAGCGTTCCGGCCTTGCGGGCGGCGTACGGGTCGAACGTCAACAGCAGCACCAGCGAATCCTTCGACGGATCCGCATAGCTGTGGATATCGCCGTTTGAACAGATAAACGCGTCGCCCGCGCAAAGCCGCGCCGCCGCGCCGTTCAAGGTTACGCTCACGCCGCCCGTAAGCACGAACGCCGCCTCGAAATCGTAATGCCAGTGCGAGGCGAACTCGCACCTTTCCGTTTTCAGGATGGCGATCGGAAGCCCCAGGGCGTTATCGTAGGTCTTGTGCTCGTGCGTAAGCATTGCGAAACCTCAATATGAAAATATTGACCAGTCTTGCGAATCAATCGTCTTGTTTCCGCATGCGCGGAACGTTATAATCATATCGATTCTCAGAGAATTCGTCAATCCCGCGCGCCGCCGTTTTTGGGCGGCGTGATAGGTCCGCTCAAAAATCGGCCAGTGTGAAAGGGAGATGGAAACGCATGGACTACGTTGCGGAGCCTTTTAAAATCAAGGCGGTGGAGCCGCTCAACATATTAACCCGTACACAGCGGGAGCAAAGGATTGAAGACGCCGGATATAACCTGTTCAACCTGCGCGCCGAAGACGTGTACATCGATCTGATGACCGATTCGGGCACCGGCGCGATGAGCCAGCGGCAGTGGGCCGCCATGATGACCGGCGACGAGGCCTACGCGGGCGCGGCGAGCTACTTTCGCCTGATGGAGTCGTGCCGCGATATCTTCGGCTATGCGTTCTTCCAGCCCGTGCATCAGGGCCGCGCCGCCGAAAAGGTGTTTCTGCCAATATTGCTCGGCGAAGGCAAGGTTGCGATCAGCAACACGTTTTTCGATACCACGCGCGCGCACGTGGAGCTTGCGGGCGCAAAGGCGCTGGACTGCGCCGTGGAAGAGGCATTGGACACGCAGCACTATCACCCCTTCAAGGGGAACATGGATATCGCGCGGCTATCGCGGCTGATCGCGGAGCACAGCGCGCAGACCGTCGGCATGATCCTCATGACCGTCACCAACAATTCCGCGGGCGGGCAGCCCGTTTCCATGGAAAACATCCGCGCCGCCGCCGCCGTAGCCAAGAAACACGGCATCCCTTTTGTGCTGGATGCCGCGCGCTATGCCGAAAACGCGTACTTTATCCAGACCCGCGAGCTGGGGTACGAAAACAAGAGCGTGAAGGAGATCGCGCGGGAGATGTTTGCCCACGCCGACGCGTTTTTGATGAGCGCGAAGAAGGACGGCATCGTCAACATCGGCGGCCTCATCGGCGTCAGGGAAGACGAAGCCCTGATTCAGGCCGTGAAGGAGCGCGTAATTCCCTACGAAGGCTATATCACCTACGGCGGGCTGGCCGGGCGCGATCTGGACGCGCTGGCCGTGGGCCTGCAGGAGGGCGTGGACGAGCCGTACCTGCGCTACCGCGTCGGGCAGGCGGAGTATCTCGGGGAAAAGCTGCAAAACGCGGGCGTGCCCATCCAGTACCCAACCGGCGGGCATGCCGTGTTTGTGGACGCGGGCAGGATGCTTCCGCATATCCCTTTCGACCGGTTCCCCGGCCACGCGCTGGCCGTGGAGCTCTACCGCGAAGCCGGTATCCGCGCCTGCGAAATCGGCTCCTTCATGCTCGGCCGCGACACAGTCACCGGCGAACAGCTCCGGTCGATGTTTGAGTTCACCCGCCTCGCCATTCCCCGCCGCGTCTATACCCAGGCGCACCTCGACGTCGTTGCCCGCGCCCTGATCGCCATCCTCGCCCGCAAGGAAACCCTGAAAGGCTACCGCATCACCGACGAACCCAAGGTGCTGCGCCACTTCACGGCGAAGCTCGAGCCGGCGG
>JBDRTL010000133.1:0-5226 GCA_043824045.1 Bacillota bacterium | reverse complement strand
AGAGACACGCCCGGGCCGCACTGACTCCTGCGTCTTATTCGATGATCTCGGTGATGGCGCCGGCGCCGACCGTACGGCCGCCCTCGCGGATGGCGAAGCGCTGGCCCTCTTCCATGGCGATCGGCGTGATGAGCTTGATCTCCATCACCGTGTTGTCGCCCGGCATGACCATCTCGACGCCCTCTTCGAGGGTGATGACGCCGGTCACGTCGGTGGTGCGGAAGTAGAACTGCGGACGATAGCCGTTGAAGAACGGGGTGAGACGGCCGCCTTCTTCCTTGGTCAGCACGTAAACCTGGCCCTCGAAGTGGGTGTGGGGCTTGATGGAGCCGGGCTTGGCCAACACCTGGCCGCGCTCGATCTCATCGCGCTGTACGCCGCGCAGCAGTGCGCCGACGTTGTCGCCGGCCTGTGCGGAGTCGAGGGTTTTGCGGAACATTTCAAGACCCGTGACGACGGTGGAGCGGGGCTTTTCCATCAGGCCGACGATTTCAACCGTGTCGCCGACCTTAGCGGTGCCGCGTTCCACACGGCCGGTGGCAACGGTGCCGCGGCCGGTGATGGTCATGGTGTCTTCCACAGGCATCAGGAAGGGCAGGTCCACCGAGCGCTCGGGATCGGGGATGTACTTGTCAACCGCATCCATCAGCTCGAAGATGCACTGGGTCTCTTTGGCGTGCTTCGCGTCGGTGCCGCCGTTGAGGATGTACTCCATCGCTTTGAGCGCGGAGCCCTTGATGAAGGGAATGTCGTCCGCCGGGAACTCGTACTGCGCGAGCAGTTCGCGGATTTCCATTTCGACGAGCTCGAGGAGCTCTTCGTCATCCATCATGTCGGTCTTGTTCAAAAAGACCACGATGTAGGGCACGCCGACCTGACGGGCAAGCACGATATGCTCGCGGGTCTGGGGCATGGGGCCGTCGGGAGCGGACACAACCAGGATTGCGCCGTCCATCTGCGCGGCGCCCGTGATCATGTTTTTCACATAGTCGGCGTGGCCGGGGCAGTCCACGTGTGCATAGTGGCGTTTCTTGGTTTCGTACTCAACGTGGGCGGTGTTGATGGTGATGCCGCGCGCCTTTTCTTCAGGAGCCTTGTCGATGTCCTCATATTTCATCGCTTTGGCTTCGCCCTGCTGAGCCAGCGCCATGGTGATGGCGGCGGTCAAGGTGGTCTTGCCATGGTCAACATGACCGATGGTGCCGATGTTTACGTGCGGCTTGGTGCGCTCAAAATGTGCCTTGGCCATAGTGGATATCCTCCTTCATAAACGGATCCAATTCTTTATTTGCTGTCGGTACGGTTGCATGCGGTTGGAGCGGGTGATGGGAATCGAACCCACGTGGTCAGCTTGGGAAGCTGAAGCTCTGCCATTGAGCTACGCCCGCACGTCCGCACACCACGCCCAGACAGAGCTTATTTTAACTCCTTTCCTCTACCTTGTCAACCTATAATTCGCGGGTTATTCTTGCGTTTGCGTCTCCTCGTGCGCATCTCCGGCGGCGCGCTCTGCCGCCGGATACGGCGGCGCGATTTGCTTCCTTATAGGAAAAAACCCGGCGCTGCCCAGTTCCGGCGCCCGCCGGAACTGCCGCGCGCGGCCTGAGCGCGCTTGACAATCCGAAACGCAGGGCATAATATGGGGTATACGCATATACCCGGAGAAATTGAACATTCCGACCGCTGCAACTCCGTTTACCATGGCTTGGCCGATGAAAAGCGAGGGAGTTTTTTATGGGTATGAAGTTTCACAAGTTCTATGTCGCTGTCCTGAACCCGCTGGGAATCCTTCTTTCCGGTATTATTGCGGTTCTAACGCTGCTTGTATCGCTGAACGCGGGCCTGATTGCGGAGGAGATCGATATCCCCTACATATCGGGCCTGGAGGTTGGCGCGGTATTGTGGACGCTATTCGCCATGGCGGCCGCGGTGTTCCTGTTCATGCTGATTACGGAGTTTCTGCTGGTCGCCAGAAAGAAATCCGGCATCGTCATACTGTCGCTGTCCCTGCTGCTGGGAATCGCTTCAAACATCGTCAGCTACGTGCATTATACCGCGTCCACCCCATGGTATACGATGGCGGTATCGGTTGCCGTCAGCGCCCTGGTTCTTTACTATTACTGGAAGCGGTATAAAGAATTCGGATGACCGGCCCGGGGCTTTGGAAAAGCGTTTCGGGTAAGAATGCCCGAAACGCCCGGACCGCTGATAAACCATGTTTTGCAGCGGGACGACAGCTTGTTCAGAAAGCCTCGGATGCTAGAAGCCAAGCAAGGCAAGGGCAACCGAAATGAGTGTGCACCCTGTGGGTGCTTGCGCGAAGCGCAAAATGAGTTGAGGTTGAGACGTTTTACAGAGCAACACGAGCTTATGCGAGTGCTGCGACAATAAAACGGACGGATTGAGCTTACTCTCCTGTAAGTGATGCCTTTACCGATGCGCAGGCGACAACGCAGCCGGGGCTTTATCAACAAGCTGAGCGTTTCGGGTAAGAATGCCCGAAACGCTTTTCCAATACGCAGAAAATTGCGGTTTATCGCCCGATCGCCGCGACCGTCTCGCCCGGGATCAGCGCGCAGGGAATCAGCGCGATTTCCGGGATCGCCGTTTTGGGATTTTCGATCAGCTCCACCAGCCTGCGCGCGGCCTCGGCCCCAAGGCGGGTGGTATCCTGGCGGATGGTCGTCAGCCGCGGCTTCATCAGCTGCATGATGGGAATGCCGTCGTACCCCGCGATGGAAATATCGGCGGGAACCCGCAGCCCTTCGCCCGAAATGGCGTCGTACGCTCCAAACGCCGCGTAATCGTCCGAAATCAGGATACACGTCGGCCGGTCCGCAAGATTCAACAGTTTCCGGGCGGCCTGATAGACGGACGGCGGTTCGTTGTATTTGCATTCCAGCACATACGCGTCGGGCACGGAAATGCCCAGTTCATTAAGCTCCCGGTAATACGTGCCCAGCCGCGTATCCGTTACGGCGCTGCGCGGGCCGTGGATATTGGCTATCTTGCGATGGCCCTTTTCATATACATACCGCACAAGCTGCCGTATGCCGCTGACGTTGTCGGACTGAATGCAGGTACGGTTTGAGAACAGGTGGTCGATGGTCACGACGTGCATGTCGCTGTTGATCAGCTGCACGATCTCCGGCTCCAGAAAATTGATGCACGCGATGCATACACCGTCCACCTCGCGGTAATGGCAGTGCTCCAGATAAGTCATCTGGTTTTCGCCGATGTTATGGCTGATGAAGGTGACGTCATACCCGTGCCGCTCCGCTTCCTTTTTAAAGCTTTCCAGCACAAAGGAGAAGAACGCGTGCGTCAGCCCGCTCTGCTTGTCATCCGAAAACAGCACGCCCAGGTTGTAACTGCGCTTGGTCTTCAGCGCCCGGGCATGCAAATTCGGATAATAGCCGATTTTTTTGGCTTCCCGAATCACCCTCTCGCGCGTGGTATCGCTGATATCGGTATATCCGTTGAGCGCCTTGCTGACGGTGGATATCGAAAGGCCGCACCGTTTGGATAATTCCCGGATGGTTACTGCCATGTCAGTATTCCTGCCTATCGTTAAGAATCGTTCATTTTTCACTACATCGTTTTCGTTCATAGCGTATCTCTTATCGGCGATTTCGTCAAGGTGTTTTCTGCAAACGTCAAATCCATCGCTGTATTCGGGTACGCTGTTCATGCTCCTGCGATACCTGTGCCATCCCGTTCCTATTGATACCGGCGAAATCAACGAATACGATTTCGCCGTTTGATCTCCGGCAGGAGAACCGGCGTGTTCTGAAACTGCTTTCGACTCACTATCCATTTCCATATAACGCGAAATCCGAAGGAACCTCGCCGGTCGATCCGAATGCCCAAAGACCGTTTGATATGCGCTTTCCGCAACGTTTTGAGGCATGGCGCAGAACCGATCGGGACGCCGCGCATCGGGTTTGCACTTTCCCGCTCCGGTACGCTCCGCATACGCCCTCCTCCCGGCAACACCTGTCTGACCGTTTCTAATACGAACGGACCGAAAACGTTTGATATGAGGCCTGAAAACAATAAGAAAACAAAAATATCATGAAATTTCCGAATATTTTTAAACCAGCGGCTGTTGAGAATTTCATGTTAGCATTTACATCCTTGATTTCGCCTTGCTTCCGCATATCCCGCCCTATGCCGCGACACGTGCGCGCAGCCAGAAAATGTGCTCGGCCACACTGTAAATATTGTATATATTTCTACATATGATTTTGTTAATTCAGTATATTTCAGATAGACCGCTTCCCATGAGGTGTGTTGACAAAAAGCAACAAAAATAATATAGTATGTTTAGCTAATTAGTCGGAAGTTCGACCATACCGGTTTGATTGCCCGCGCAAGGCTGCTTATAAGACGGTGTGAAATCCTGGGCCAGGCAAAAAACGATGGTCATAAGGTCACAAACCGCTCAGCAGCTTGCGGATGACGAACCCATATGGATTGCGGCAGACGGCTATACTAGAAAAAAATGGAGGGAAATGTATGAAAAAGGTACTCGCGATTCTCTTGGGAGTCACTCTGCTTCTCGGCATGGTAGGCACCGCTGCCGCAGCAGACAAGACCGTCATCAATCTGTGGACCTTCACCACGGAAGTTCCCGGTATGGTTGACAAATTCCTCGAAATGAACCCCGATTTTGCTGCGCAGTATGATGTGGTCAGCACCGTTATCGCCACGACCCAAGGCGAATATCAGCCCGCGCTCGACGCGGCGCTGGTAGGCGGCGGCGCGGACGCCCCCGATTTCTACACCGCAGAATCCGCATTCGTTCTGAAGTATACCCAGGGCGATGCAGCCGGCTTTGCGGCAGCGTACAAAGACCTGGGCATTGATGTGGACGCCGCGCTGGCGGCCGCCGACATTGCACAGTACACCGTGGACATCGGCACCAACCCCGCCGGCGATCTCGTTGCCCTTGGCTACCAGGCCACCGGCGCCGGCATGATCTATCGCCGCGATATCGCCATCGACGTCTGGGGCACCGATGATCCCGCAGTCGTCGCCGAGAAGACCGGCCCCGGCTGGGACAAGTTCCTCGAAGCGGCAGCTGAACTGAAAGCCAAGGGCTATGCCATCGTTTCCGGCAACGGCGACATCGGCCAGGTGATCCGCACCGGCGGCGAGCAGCCCTGGATCGTGGACGGCAAACTGACGATCGACCCCTATCGCGAAGCATACTTGGATTATGCC
>JBDRTL010000132.1:0-7129 GCA_043824045.1 Bacillota bacterium | reverse complement strand
CCATACGCTGGGGAAGATGCGCAGCGGATTGGCCTTCAAAACCTCTTTGGCCGGTTTGAAGGCGGAAACGATCATCCACAGCAGCGGGAAGAGGGAAACCGCCGTCACCAACAGCGCCAACAGGGTAAACGCGCTTTCGATGATTTTTTTATTCCGGTTGACTGTGCTCATGGCTTTATCCCTCCCTTTCTACTCATCCTGGGCTTTTTGCGAGCCGATCAGGGTAAACACGATGCTGTTGAGCGCTCCGATGACCACCATCAGCAAAAGGGCGGCCGCCACGGTATAGCCCATGGTATATTCCGGGCTTTTGAAGTTGTTGTAAATATATATCATCGGCGTGAGCGTGCTGTTCACAGGTCCGCCGTTCGTCATCAGATAAGGCAGATCGAACATCTGCAGCGTGCCTGTCATCAGGCCGATCAGAATGAGGATGAATACGTTGCGCATGGAGGGGAGGGTGATTGTGAAAAGCTTTGTCCAGATTCCGGCCCCATCCACCTCGGCCGCTTCATAATCGCTTTGGGGTATGTTTTGGAGTCCGGCGTACATGATCAGCGAGTTGTACCCAAAGCCCATCCAGACAGCCGCCGCCGATACGGAGATCATGGCCGACACGGGCTGCGCGAGAAAGGGAATCCGCTCGCCTCCGAGCTGGCGGACGATCCAGTTCAGAATGCCGCCCTGATAATTGAAAATGAACAGAAAGATAACCGAGGCCACCACGCCCGCGATGACGGTGGGAACGTAGACGGCTGTTTTAGCGTACGCGCCGAGTTTCGCGTTCATCCCGCGCAGGACGTGCGCAAACAGAAAGGTGATCACCAGCTGTGTGGGCACGATGATCAATACGAATTGAATAATGTTGAGAATGGATTTATGGAACAGCTGATTTTTCAGCACGTTCACGAAATTGGCGATCCCCACGAATTTACTGTCCGTATACCACTGCCAGTCGAAAAAGCTCCGGCTGAACGCCATAAACATCGGCGCCAGAACAAATATACCCAGGAACGCAATGGATGGCAAAACCATGCAGTAGGCCGTCCAGTGATCCATGCGCCTGGTCGACAGCCCGCGCGCTTTTCTGTTGGACATTTGGTTTCATCCCTTCCATGTTATTGAAAAGGCCGGGGAACCGCATCCCTTCCGGAACCGGCCGCCGTCCGCATCCCCCGCCGGGGAAAAGGGGGAGGGGTTGCCCTCCCCCATCCGAAGCGCTGCTCAGGGTTTCTTGCTGGCGTAATCGTTGTTCTGGATGTACTGGTTGATGGCGTCTGCGGCGACCTGCAGGGCGTCTTCGGGCGTCTGGCCGTTTACGATCACTTCACCCATGGCGGTCAGCAGGTTGGCGCTGAAGTCCCAGGCGTACAACGGCTCGCTGATAGCGGTGGGGATGATTTGGGAGGAGATGGCTTGCATCCACTCGTCATCCTTGGCGGCGGTATTAGCGGTCAGGTACTCGTCCACGGAAGCGCGGGGAGAATACTTGGAGAAGTTGGCGGCCTCAAAGAAGGAGGCGGCGCGGGTTGGGTCGGAGCCCAGCAGCCAGGTGATGTAGGCCGCAGCGCCTTCGGGTTGCTTGGCTTTCGCGTCAATCACGTACGTCCAGCCGCCCACGGTGGTGTGGAAGGGGCTGCCGTCCTTGGTGGGAGCGGGAGCGACGCCGATCTTGTCCACCATGTCGGGATAGTTTTTCATCAGATCCGCAATGCCCCAGGAACCGGAGAAGGTCATCGCGACGCTCTCGTCGCCGATCAGGCGGGCGGAACCATTGTACCACTCCAGCTGCTGCGCGGGAACGGCTTGGGAGTCGTACAGGTCTTTCATGAAGGTTAACAGATCCACATAGCCCTGATCCTGGCAGTTGGCGGCGGACCAGTCGTCGGTAATGGGCCAGTGGCCGGCGGCGGTGAATTCCCAGCCCCACATGGACCACTCAGAGTTAAAGGTTGCGCCGTACATATCGGCGGTGGTCAGCGCCTGGGCAACTTCGATAAATTCGGCCCAGGTTTTCGGGGGAGCGGTAAAGCCGGCGGCTTCCAGCAGGTCTTTGCGGTAGTACATGACCACCGCGGGCTCCACCATTTGCGGATAGGCATACATGTGGTCGCCCTGAGAAACCATCGCCAGCACGTTGGGGTACAGATCATCCCACGCGTCCTGCGCAATCAGGTTCTCCAAAGGCAGGTACAGACCCAGGCTTGCGCCCCAGGGGATCGCGCCGTAGTTCATCAGCAGCATGTCGGGCATGGTGCCGGCAGCGCGGGCGGCGGTAACCTTTTCATCCCAGGCGGCGCCGTCCACAAATTCCTGCGTAACGTAGTATTGCTGGTTCGGGTCCGCGTTGAATTCCTCCACCATCTGTTTGCACCACGCCTGGTTCCAATCCTCGAAGAGACGGTTCCAAAGAACCACTTCCGTTTTACCCTCTGTGGCAGCTATTGCCGGCATGGATACGAGAGACAGCACGACAGCCAGCACGAGAGTCCATGTGACGAGACGTTTCATACGAAAAGTTCCTCCTTTTTTATTTGATTTCCAGCATGTACAGCCCGTAGGGTTCCAGGGCCACCGAAACGGCCTGTTCCTCTTCACGGCGAAGCATGCCTAAATCCGTTGTTTGGGGCGCGCCTTCTCCGTGAAATCCGCTGAGAAGGCACATGGTTGCGGCGTCCTGTGAAAGACCCAGAGATTGCCGGGACACGGTGAAGGACAGCGTATGGGAAACCTTATCGGCGTTAGCCAGGAACAGGGCGTAGCCGCCCTGGCCGTCCGAAAAGGCCGACGCCACGACGGACGGCGCCGCGTATGTTCCCCTGGCTTTGTAGGAAGGGTCGTTCTGCCCGTGGTTGTAGTGATACCAGTGATACGTGGTTTCGGGTATTTCCATTTTCGGCAGGTCGGCCATCCGGCCATATGCCAGATACGGATTGGCGGCCGTCAGCCGCAGTCTGGCGAACTGCCCCACATACGCGGCCCTGTCAGGGGCGTAGGCGCAATGCTGGGGACTAAAACGGAAGTAGTGCTCCGAGCCTTTGGTCTCGTGTCCGTCCAGCTCTTCCATGGGGCTGTACTCATGATTGATCTCATACAGCCCGCCCCACAGATATACCTTTGCCACATTGTAATAGAACAAGTCGCCGATTTCCCGTACCAGTTTGCCCCAGCCATCCATGCGCACCGCGCCGAATTCGTGGTACACATAATCAAACAGGGGGATCATCCGCATCTGGCCGCTGCGCATCTGTTCGCGGAAAGGCCAGGTTTCCAGAGTTGAGCAGGGCTGCCCCCAGGCCCTGGCCTGATAAAAGTCCAGATATGGCAGATACACCTCGTTCATCATCTCCGTGCCCAGGGGAATCTGCTTGCCGGCTTCCTTTTGCAGCGCGTCCGCCGTGTCCTGATAAACCGCGGCGTACCCGTCGGTAATCTCCTTGCCCCCGCCGGGGCGGTGGCCGTGGCTGCTGTCCATGCAGACCTTGATCAGGTTATTGGTTGAAATATCGTAGTACATGGCGTCTACGTCGGCTTCCCTGAGAACCGTCACATCCCGTTCCCGGTGGAAATTCTTCGTAAACTCCGAACAGGGGCATAGCATGGAAAAGGTATATCCGTCGTGGCTGAAGGTCGGTTTGGGAAACTTCTGCAGATGCGGCAGCAGTTTATCCGGATTGCTTTTATTCGTGGCCACCAGGAAATCAAACTCGAACGGCGCGAAATAATCGCCGTTTTCACGGATGGTCCGCAGATTTTCCGGATTGAATTTCGTAGGTACCCAGTCGCACATGTCTCCGGGTACACCCCAGCCGAACGTCTGGGGTGTATTGGTCCAGTCCGGCCCGAGCACATGGAAACCCGGCGTTCCGATGTCCGCCCGGTAGCGGCGCAGCCACGCGGTGCGGTCGTGCCCGGCGTTGACGCCGAAGGTGCAGTAGCCCGCTTTCTCCCGCAGCCAGTCCGCCCGGCCCCGGCGCGCTCTCGCCAGGCCCTGCGCGCACCAGGGCTGATGAAGCGCCCAGCTTTTGTATAACGAAGCGGCTTCCTGCCAGCCCTTGCCGCCGGTAAGCTGCACAACGAAATCATAATGCATTTCAATGGAACTGCCGGGAACGGCATTCTCGAAGCCCGCCATGTGACTGGCGGCAAGCCCTTCCTTTTCCTTGAACACGTTGAGCCACTTCTGATGGCCCTCGCCGTCCAAAGCCGCGAAGTACAACCCGCCCTTGTTTTCCTCATAGTAGGTGAAAAACTGCATGGACGCTCCGGAGAATGACTCCGGATAGGGCAGGTAGCGCAGCCCGCCGGTTTCCGGAATAAAGGAGAGCGGGTCGCGCAACAGCGTTCCGGTGGCATAGGAATGAGCCAGGTAGCCCTCCGTGCCGTAATCCGCAAGCGCGCCCAGGATGGGATACTCAAACGCCCGCACGCAGGAATTCGGTTTGTTCTGCAGGGTGGCGCGAAAAGCGATGCCCGCGTCCAGCAGCGTGAGCGTTGCCGTAAGCGCAACGCTCTTCAGGCTCCAGGACAGGGAGAGGCTGTCTTTCCCCGCAACCGCCGAAAATATAAATGATTCTTCCTGCATTTCTTCGTCAAACGCAATGCGGAAAGGAGGCAGGGCAGGACCGGATATATACTCCCGGTTTCTTTCCCTGTCCCGCAGGCCTGTAATGGCCCCCGTTGCATCGTTTACCGTCAGGCGGATCTTTTGATTTTTCAGAATCATAGCTTTCCCCTTTTCGTTTGCTCCTGTACGTGACGATATGACATCGATGTCATACTGTCGATAAAGAAATTTTCCTTCGCTGCTGTGCCTGAGAACGTAATGAATCTTCGATATCTTTCATTTTGCCGCTACACATTATCCTGTGTAACATCGGTGTCATAATGCAATAATACCTGAAACTGACCGCCATGTCAACACAACATTCACAAATTTTCCGTGGCTTGTTACATATGGCTGCTGGAACCCCGTATACACAGCTCCGGCTGCAGGCGGATGGTGCGTTTTTCTGTTCTGCCCTTCACAATGCGCTCCATCAAAAGCTGTGCGGCAAACCTGCCGATGTCCTCCTCCTTCATATCGATGGAGGAAAGTTCCGGGGAGGTGCAGGTGGCCATATCCGTATTATCCATGCCGATGATCGCCACGTCCTGCGGGATACGCAACCCCCTGTGCTGGCAAACTTTGAGGACTCCGATCGCCATCAGGTCATTAGCCACCACAAGCGCTTCCGGTACGGTGCCGGATGCGATCATTTCTTCCATCGACCGTTCCCCGCTGGCCTTGGAGAAGTCCCCTTCTTTCAGAAACTTCTGGTTGATGGGCACGCCGCCTTCGTTCATGGCCTTAATGAAGCCGTTGAACCGCTCCCGCCCCGTCTGCACGGCGGTATCGCCGCCGATGTAGCCGATCTTGCGGAAGCCTTGCTCGATAAAGCATTTGCACGACATATAGATGCCTTCGAAGGTGTCGATATACACGCAGTCAAAGTGATCTTCGCCCTTGAGAGACTGGTAATTGTTTGTCAGCACCACAGGAAGCCCGCAGGCGTTGACTTCGCCGATGTTTTCCCTGTTGAAATCAAAAGACACGAAAATCATGCCGTCGCCGTAGCCCTCCCGCAGGCTGCGCAGCATCTTTTTTTCCATTTCCTTGCTGCCGCGGGTGTGGCACAGGATGGTATAGTACCCATACTGATCCAGCACGTCGCTGGCGCCTTTGATCATGCCGAAATAAAACGGGTTGTAAATAT
This sequence comes from Bacillota bacterium, assembly GCA_043824045.1. GTDB lineage: Bacteria > Bacillota > Clostridia > Christensenellales > Aristaeellaceae > CAXXOK01. The sequence goes on along the minus strand of JBDRTL010000132.1, from coordinate 1,373 downwards.
CGGGGATTAAAAACAGAATTTTGTTCGTTCGCTTGCTCTTCAGCGACTTTGCGGCATGGGAGGGCACATAGTTCAGCCGTTGGGCGACTTCCATGATCTTGTCATAGTTATCCTTGCTGCAGTACCCCGTTCCCCGCAGGGCTCTGGCCACCGTGGAAGGGGAGACGCCTACCTCCTGCGCGATTTCGTATATGCTGGCCATTTTCTCGCCTTCCTTCCGACGCGGTATTTATGCGACATCGAGTTCACACCGGAGATCCATGAAGCCTTCGTCCGCAAGGTGTATGTCCGCCTGTCTCGTTCGTTTGTATTGTAGCACCATATATGGCCGAATGCAATGAAATTCTGTTGACAATCGCGGGACGGCGGTTTATGATTACGGGCATGGAAGAAGCTCAGAACGAGCGAATGTCCGGTTTATTTTCGGTGAAAACCGGGGTATTCCGGCATATAAATGACATCGATACCAATATATCGGGAAGGACGGCGGAATGCAATGGCCCTCTCCACATCCTACACCAATTTGATGCCCCTGGCAGCGTTCCCCTTGGGGGGGCTCGGCACGGGCAGCATCACGCTGCACGCCTCCGGTGCGCTGACGGAGTTTGAAATCTTTAACCGCCCCGCCAGGGGCAACAAGCTGCCGTATTCCTTTTTTGCCATTCGCACGGCCTGGGGAAGCCAAACCGACGCCAGGGTGCTGGAGGCGAAGCGGACGCCGGATTTTGACAAGGCAAGGGGGTACCATCCCCAGCAGGTGATGGGGTTGCCTCGGTTTGCCGCTTCCCGGATGGAGGTCGCCTTTCCCTTCGCACGGATCGATTTTGAGGAAGGTTCGCTGCCTCTGGCGGTTGCCTTGGAAGCGTTTGTGCCTTTCATCCCGCAGAATGCGGATGATTCCGGCATTCCCGCGGCATCCTTCTGCTACCGGGTAAAAAACACGGGAAAAGAGCCGGTAACGGTGCTCATCGCCGCCTCCATGCCCAATATCTATAACTTCAAGGGCTTTGACTGCTTTGACAACTATCTGCCGTATGAGAACCGTGAGAACAGGGAAATCAGGGAAGACGGGCTGAGCGGCGTGTTAATGACCGGAAGCGGTTTACAGGCAGACGCTTTGCCGTATGCCGACAGCGCCATTTTGGTGCCGGAAGAAAACGCGCCGATGAAACCCACATGGTATCGCGGCGGCTGGTACGACAGCATTACGGATTTCTGGCGCCGCTTTTCCGCCGTCGGTCTTGCGCTTGAGCAGGAGGAAGAAATCAAGCGCGGCGCTATCGGTCCCCTCGGATATCCCGTGGGATCGGTGGGGCTTGAAAAGACCATCGCGCCCGGGGATACGGCTGCGTTCCGGTTCGTTTTTTCCTGGT
>JBDRTL010000131.1:0-2071 GCA_043824045.1 Bacillota bacterium | reverse complement strand
CCTCGATTGCGACCAAAATACTCGTAATCTATCAGGCATTAAAGATTGGAATTAGTATGCACATGAACGACGCCCCCCTGCGCGCGCCCTGGCTTGAGGCCATCGCGCGGGTGTTCTCCGGCAGTCCCGTATACGCCGTCGGCGGCACTGTGCGCAATACCCTGATGGGGCTTCCCGTCAGCGACGTGGATTTGTGCGGCGCGGCGCGCCCCGGCGAGGTGCAGGAGCTCTGCGAGGGAACGCAGATTACGGCAAGGCTTCGGGCGGCGCATTTCGGCACGGTGGAACTTATGATCGGCGGCCATATGGCCGAATACACCACCTTCCGGCACGACAGCTACCGCGGCGGGCACCAGCCCTTCGCGGTTCGCTTTGCCGCTTCGGTGGAAGAAGACGCCTTCCGGCGCGATTTCTCCGTCAACGCGCTCTACGCGCCGCTGGACGATCCAGCTACGGTGATCGACGCGACGGGCGGGCTTCAGCATCTCAAAGAGCGCATTCTGCACACCGTGACGGCCGATCCCGATCAGGTTTTGAAGGACGACGGGCTGCGCATTCTCCGCGCCGCCCGCTTTCAGGCGGAGCTTGGCTTTACGCCGACCGATGCGGTGCTCGCGTCCGCGAAAAAAAATGTGCGCCTGCTCGACGAGATCGCAGCCGAACGCAAGCGGGACGAACTGACGAAACTTTTACAATCCGATACGAAGTATCCCACGCTTCGCCGCACGGTACCACCCGTGTCGGCGGGGCTTGCCACGCTTGTGCGCGTCGGCGCGTGGGGGAAGCTGTTCGGCAGCCTGGCGCCCATGGATTTTACCGCGCTGGACCATGCCCAGGCGCTGGGCGCGGGCGGCAAGCTGGCGCTTTTGTACCATCGGGAAACACCTGAAAGATTAACGGAAACCATGGCCGCGCTGCGGTTTAATAAACGCGGGATTCAGGCCGCGGCGGACGCCCTTGCCGTTCTGCGCGCTCTGCGCAATCCAAAAACCGAGCCTTCGGACGCGCTGCGCTTCGGGCTGCCCGCGCTGCAGACAGCGATAACCATGCTGGCCGTGCTTTCGGATGAACCGGAGACGCAAAAGCGTGCGGAACGGATCCTTGCGTCGGTGTTAAAAAAGAATATTCCCGCAGGCGTTCATGAACTGGCCGTCGGCGGGGACGACCTGCTCACGCTCTGCGCCGAAACCGGCGTACCGAGGGAAAGGATTGGCGCCGTTTTATCCACCCTGTGGCGCGACGCGGCCGACGGCCGCGTGCCAAACACGCGCGATGCGCTGCTTACCCGGGCGCGAAAGCATTTGATTGACAGTCAAAACGGCTGATGATACACTTTCATCAGTGATAGCCAAACGATGAACAGACTTTTATGTCAGGGAAAGGAGTGCGGCCGGCGGTGTGCGTATGGGATGAAACCAGTGGAAAAGTCGCACTCTCGGACACCGTTTCGCTGTGGGCGGATATGCCGCGCAAACGGCTGATCGCGGCGCTGGAGGACTTTACGGGGATGCCCTTATTTACGGACGACCCGGAACACGCGGCCGTGGTTTCGACCGGCGCGTTTCCCTTCCTGGGCGCTCAGAGCGCGTGCCTGTGCACGCTGCGCAGGGGCCGCCTGCATTGCGTTGAGTTTGCCTTAACCGGCGGCACGGCGGCAAAGCAGCGCGAAACGCTGTTTCGCTTCCTCAACGCGCAGGACCCCTGTGCGGACGCGATGCGCAGCGTGCTGTTGCGCTATCCTTTCGGCACGGTATGGATTGCCGCGGATCCCCGCAGCGGCGACGCGACGCTGCGCATTACCTATGCAGTCAAGGAGTGACGAGGATGACCGGCAAACTTACACCGATCGTCAATGATTTTCTGGTGCGCTTTCAGCAGGGCGCCGTCAAGGAAACGGGCCGAAGGCCGCTCACGTTCCGCCGCACGCCGATGGACGAAGCGCTGGTCGTGCCCGGTTGCCAGCGCCCCGGCTTCGTGTTTTGGCAGCCCATCGCCTGGCCGGAGGGGAATGCCCCGCTGGGCGGGCACGCGGCGAAGTTTCACCGCAGCATCGTAGACTTTCTGTCGGTGT
>JBDRTL010000130.1:0-2987 GCA_043824045.1 Bacillota bacterium | reverse complement strand
AAGTGGACACCACGATCTCCTTCACCTGCGGCGCGGACTGCCACCAGCGCTCGTTCACCGTCAGCCACATGTAGTTGTTCGCGGGTTCAAACGCCCCGAACTTATACGGCCCCGAGCCGTACGGCGCGGCCATGTCCGCCTGCGCCGCGGGCACGATGGGATACGTCATCGCGTATAAAAGGCCGTAGTACGGGCGGCCGGACGTGGTGGTGACGACCAGCGTGCGCTCGTCCGTCGCATAAAACTTGGAGACCATAAACTGGATGTTGCGGTAGAAGCCTTGCGCGGTGATATCCTCGCGCTTGGACATGTCTAGAATATACTGGCCCGAAGCCGCCGCGTCCAAAGCGGTGAGGGGCGATCCGTCCGAAAAATACAGGTTTTCGCGAAGCGTAAAGGTCCACGTCTTTCCGTCGTCCCCCACCGCCCAGCTCTCGGCCAGATAGGGCTGGGGGATGCCGGTATCGTCGATGGTCACCAGGCTTTCGTACACCAGGCTGTAGATGGACAATATGTCGCGCTCCTGCGGGTCGAACGGCCGGATTTCCAGCGTTTTCGTGGAATAGATACCCACGACCAGCGAATCAGCCACGTTCTGGGCATAACTCATCAGCGGCGTGAGAAACACAGCCGCAGTGAGCAGGATACAGGCCAGGCGCTTCATGCGGTCACCTCGTCGTAGTAAAGCCTTTTATACGCGGCAAAGGCGTCCAGCACCTTTTCAACGTAGGCCTTGGTGTTGCCGTCGGGCAGTTTATCAAGCGGTATGGTTTTCTGATCGGACGAATACGCCGTGTTGCTCAGCCAGTTGAGCACGTTGGTCTGCCCGGAATGGAATGCCGCCGCCACCAGTACGGGATCGCCGCCGAACTTCTCGCTCAGGTAATGCAGGTACCAGCAGCCGTAAGTTACGTTCATCTCCGCGCCGTACATCAAGTCAAAGGAATATTCGGCGGCGCCGCCGACCTGGTCAAACAGCCACTGCGCGGTATCGGGCATCATCTGCATCAGGCCGCGCGCGCCGCGGTAGCTTTCGGCGTCGGGATTGAAGGAGCTTTCGTTTAATACGATCGCCGCGACGAATGCGGGGTGCAGGTTGTTTTTATACGCCTCCCGCTCGATCAGCTCCCGGTAGCCGAAGGGATGCTTGTCCGCGATAATCTCCCCGGCGGCCGCGCGCGCCGCAAGCACCGCCTGCGTCTGCGCGCTGAAGATCAATTGGGTTAAGCCCATGCCCGCCAGGATGACGGCGGCGATGATCGTAAGCACGATCAGCGTGCGCCGCTTCACCGCAGGGGCGGGATCGGGCTTCTTCTCGCTCAGCACCACGTAGGGGTTGCACCTGCCGGCCGTGTCCGCATGCTGCGCGGGCAGATCGAACGCCTGCGGCTCCTGCGGCGCGTTCTGCCGGTACGCCGCGCGCATATAGCCCGGCACGTAGGGCGCTTTGGGCTGCTCGTACTGCGCGCCGCCCGCGGTGAACACGGCCTGCTCAGGCTTCTCCTCCCGCCGGACGGGCGGCGCGGCCTGCGGCTGCATAGCTTGCGGCTGCGCCGGCACGCGGGGCCCGGGCTGTGCGAATGAATTATCCCTGGGGCGCGGGTACTGCCCGCGGGAATCGCTTTGTTCGTAACGGACAACCCTGCGCTGCTCCCTGCCGCGCATATCGCCGTCGCTCTGGTGGAAGGCAAATCCGTTGCGCATTCCGTTTACTCCTCGCTCTCGCTCATGATTCGCCGCCAAAGCCGCAGGGTGTTTTCCCGGTTGACCTCCGTGGGAGCGTCGGTTGCGATGACGTAATCGGCAAGCTCCTCGGTCTTCTTCGTTTCCTGCTGCGCCCGCATGCGGGCGATCGCCTGCCCGCGGGTGAAGGCATTTCGCTCCATCATGCGTTTGATGCGCGTTTCCTTGGACGCGGTGACGCAGATCACCTTGTCCGCCATCGTTTCCGTGCCCGATTCATACAAAAGCGGCACCTCGATCACGGCGGCGGGCACACCCTGTTGATCGAGCGCATCCAGCTCCCGCCGCATACGCCCGATCACCATCGGGTGCAGGATGCCGTTGAGCTTTTCCCGCGGCGCGGGATCATTGGCAAAGACCAAAGCCGCGAGCGCGGCGCGGTTCAGCGTGCCGTCATCAAAAAACACGCCGCCCCCGAACGCCTGCCGGATGAGCGGCAAAGCTTCGCCGCCCTTCGCGGTCAGCGCATGGCTGATCCGGTCTGCGTCGACCACGGGCACGCCGGTTTCCCTGAGCCACCCCGCGACGGTCGTTTTGCCGCTGCCGATGCCGCCCGTAATCGCGATCACGCGCATGGCGGCCCCCTACTTGGCGTCGTACCAGCTGTTGCCGGCCGATACGTCCGCCACCAGCGGCACGTCGAGGGTGATGATCTGTTCCATCGCGCCGCGAACCAAATCCGCCACGGCTTCCACCTCGCTGCGCGGGCACTCCACCACCAGTTCGTCGTGCACCTGCAAAATCAGCTTCGCCTGATACCTGCCGTCGCGCAATTCGTTAAACACACGCACCATCGCAAGCTTGATGATGTCCGCCGCGGTGCCCTGTACGGGCATGTTCATGGCGGCGCGCTCGCCGAAATTGCGGATGTTGCGGTTGGGGTTTTTCAGCTCGCGCAATTGCCGCCTGCGCCCCAGCAGCGTTTGCGCATATCCGCGCGCATAGCCAAGGCGCACGGCCTCATCCATAAAGTCCTTCACCCTGGGATAGCGCTCGAAATAGGTGGCGATGTACGCGTCGGCCTCCCGCAGGCCCACGCCGATGTTTCGCGCGAGCCCGAACCCGGAAATGCCGTACACGATGCCGAAATTGACCGCCTTCGCGCTGCGGCGCATGGCGGGCGTGACGCTTTCAAAGGGCACGTTGTTGATCTCGGAAGCGGTGCGCGTGTGGATGTCCTGGCCTTTGATAAACGCGTCCCGCATGGCGGGGTCGCCGCTCAGGTGCGCGAGGATGCGCAGCTC
>JBDRTL010000129.1:0-4471 GCA_043824045.1 Bacillota bacterium | reverse complement strand
CACGGCGGACTGCACGCGGCTGGAACTGCGGGAGAACACCGATCTCGTGCAAATCCGCCCGGCGTTCGGAGGCAACATCATGGCGCAGATTATCACCACGAATACGCGCCCGCAATTCGCTACCGTGCGTTATAAGGTGATGGACGCGCCGGTGCGCAAAGAAACCGCAGCAGGCGAAATCCTGCACCGAAAGCTGCCCAAAGCCGTGAAAGAATCGCGGGTCACACATGTGCGCACGGTGCCGGTACCGCCGGGAAAAATCATATCCGATGCGGACATTCTGGTGGTGGGCGGGCGCGGCCTGCAGAAGGAAGCCGATCTGGAGATGATCAAAGAGGCCGCGCGGATGCTTGGCGGCGATTGGGCGATCTCACGCCCCCTTGCCGAAAAGGGCTGGGCCGATAACTCCCGCCAGATCGGGTTGTCCGGACGTACGGTACGTCCCAAGCTCATCATCACATGCGGCGTGAGCGGCGCCATTCAGTTCGCCGCCTGCATGAACCAGGCAGACCACATCATCGCCATCAATACCGACCCCGATGCGCCCATCTTTCAGGTGGCGCACATCGCCATCGTTGGCGACCTGTATCATGTGATGCCGGAGCTCATCCGGAAGCTGAAGGAGGAAAGCGCATGAAACCGTTCAAGACCGTCGGCGAACAGGACCTCTCCTTTTTTGAAACGCTGCTGCCCGGCCGTGTGTTTTCCGGCGATGCGATCAGCGAGGACTATGACCACGACGAGATGACCGAGTACGGCCACTACATGCCGGACGCGGTGCTGCATGTCCTGTCCACCGAAGAAGTGAGCGCGGTGCTCAGGTACTGCAACGGGCACCACATTGCTGTGATTCCGCGTGGCACGGGTACCGGGCTTTGCGGCGGCTGCGTGGCCAAAGGCGGCGGCGTGGTGCTTTCCACCGAAAAGATGAAAAGAGTTCTGGAAGTGGACACCCGCAACATGACCGCCACGCTGGAACCCGGTGTACTGCTGATGGAGTTTCCCAAAGCGCTGGAAGGCACGGGGCTGTTCTATCCGCCGGATCCTGGGGAAAAGACCGCGACCATCGGCGGCAACGCGATAACGAACGCGGGCGGCATGCGCGCCGTGCGTTACGGCGTGACCCGCGATTACGTGCTGGGTATGGAAGTGGTGCTGGCGGACGGCACTGTGCTGACGCTGGGCGGCAAGAACGTGAAGACCTCCAGCGGCTACAGCCTTATAAACCTCATGATCGGCAGCGAGGGCACGCTTGGGTTTCTGACCAAGCTGACGGTCAAGCTGATCCCCGAGCCGAAGGTCAACCTCTCCCTCCTGATCCCGTTTGACGATCTGGACAAGTGCATCGGGGCCGTTCCCGCCGTGCTTGCGTGCGGCTGCGAACCGACTGCCGTGGAGTTTATGGAGCGGGAGGTGATCGCCTGTGCGGAGACGTATTTAGGCAAGAAGTTCCCCGATACCAGCGCGGACGCCTATCTGCTGGTGCGGCTGGACGGTGCGAGCGCGGAGGCCTTGCAGCCCGCCACCTCTATCCTGACCGATCTTGCGCTCAGCCTCGGCGCGAAAGACGTGCTGCTGGCCGATACGGATGAGCGCAAGGAGAGCATCTGGAACGCGCGCGGCGCGTTTCTGGAGGCCATTAAGAGCAGCACGCCGGGCATGGACGAGTGTGACGTTGTCGTGCCCCGGGACAGGATTGCGGCGTTTGTCAGAAAAAGCGTGGAAATCGGCACGATGCAGCAGGTGCGCATCTGCTCCTTCGGGCATGCCGGCGACGGCAATCTGCATATCTATGCCTGCCAGGACGAGTATCCCGACGCAGTCTGGAAACAGAAGGTGCATGCAGTGATGCAGGCGTTGTATCATGAAGCGCAAGCGCTCTGCGGTGAGGTGAGCGGCGAGCATGGCGTCGGCCATGCCAAACGCGAATTTCTGGAGGAAAGCCTCGGCAAACGCCAAGTTGAACTGATGCGCGGCATTAAAGCCGCGTTCGATCCCAACGGCATCCTCAACCCCGGAAAGGTGATCTGATATGGCGACAATTTCCATCCCCTACGGCAAAGGTGCGCAAACGCTGGAGGTTGAAGACAGCCGCCTGCGCGCGGTGCTTGTACCGCGCCGTGGGCCGTCGCGAACCGGCGGCCAGAGCGCGATTGTGCAGGCGGCGCTGGAAAATCCCCTTGGTTCGGCACGCCTGTGCGAGCTGGCAAAAGGCCGGCAGAAGATCCTCGTGATCACCAGCGACCATACGCGCCCAGTGCCCAGCCGCATTACCATGCCCCTGTTTCTCAAAGAGATACGGCGAATGAACCCCGACGTGGAACTCCGCATCCTGATCGCCACGGGCATGCATCGGCCTACGACGGAAGCGGAGCTGCGGGCCAAGCTGGGCGGCGATATTGTAAGCAGCGAAACGATTGTGATTCACGATGCGGAGAAGGACGAGGATATGCGTTTCTTCGGCATACTGCCGTCCGGCGGCGAATTGCGGCTGAACAAGCTGGTGGCCTGGGCGGACCTGGTGGTGGCTGAGGGCTTTATTGAGCCGCATTTCTTCGCGGGTTTCTCCGGCGGGCGCAAGAGCATTCTGCCGGGTGTGGCCGCCAAGCAGACGGTGCTGTACAACCATAATGCCGTGTTTATTCGACACCCCCAAGCGCGGCAGGGCAATCTGGTCGGGAATCCCATCCACCGGGATATGCTGTACGCAGCGAAAAAAGCGGGGCTCAGGTTTATCCTCAACGTGCTGATTGACGCGGACAAGCGCGTGATCGCGGCGGTGGCGGGCGACCCGGAAGAAGCGCATGAACAGGGCTGTGCGCTGAACAAATCGTTAACGCAGATAGACGCCGTGATTTCCGATATCGCGGTAACCTCCAACGGCGGATACCCGCTGGATCAGAACGTATATCAGTCCGTGAAGGGCATGACGGCGGCGGAAGCCTGCGTACGCAAAGGCGGCGCCATCATCCTGTGTGCGGCGCTGGGCGACAGCCACGGCGGCGAAGCGTTTTACCGCTGGTTTGCCGACCGCGAAAACGCCGCACATGTGACGCGCGATATCGAAAGCGTGCCGCCGGAACGTACGTTCATGGATCAGTGGGAAGCGCAGATTCTAGCACGGGTGCAGTCCAGAGCAACCTGTTATTTCGTGACCGGCGAGGAAAACCGCGCCCTGATCGAAGCCATGCACATGATCTGGCAACCCGACGCGAACACAGCGTTGCGGGAGGCCACCAAACAACTGGGAGCAAACGCTTCCGTCACTGTGATTCCCGACGGCGTGGGCGTAATCACACAGGAGGTCAGAGCATGAGATACTTATTGGGCGTAGATTTCGGCGGCAGCTCGTCCAAAGCGACTTTGCTTGGTGAAAACGGCATGGTCGCCGCCGCCTCCAGCCGGGAATATCCCACCTATTACCCGCACAACGGCTGGGCAGAGCAGGACCCGGAGGACAGCTATACCGCCTTGGTGGAGAATATCCGCGAGCTTCTGGAAAAAACAAATATCAAACCGGAAGACGTGGCAGCGCTTGCGCTGGACGCGGCCACTCATACCGCGGTACTGCTGGACGATACCGACAAGCCTGTGCGCCGCGCGATATACTGGACGGATTCGCGTGCAGCCAAGCAGGCCGCGCAGCTGAAAACTGAAATGGGCGAAGCGATCATGCGCGAGTGCTACAACAGCGTATCGAGTTTGTGGACGCTGCCTCAGCTGATGTGGTTGAAGGAGAACGAGCCGCAAGCCCTGCAGAAGGTTAAAAAAGTGCTGGCGGTGAAAGACTACGTCCGCTACCGCCTGACCGGCGATTATGTGACCGATTATATCGAGGCGATGGGCTTTTTGCTGCTGGATGTGAAACGCAACCAATGGTCCGTACCGCTGTGCGAACTCGCCGACCTGAACCCGGATATCATGCCGCCGCTTGTGGATCCGATGCAGCGGCTTTCTCCGCTGACGAAACAAGCGCAGGCAGATACTGGCCTGACCGCTTCCACTGTGGTCATTGCAGGCGCGACGGACACGGTGATGGAGGTCTATGCGGCGGGTGCCGTGCATGTGGGCCAGGCGACAGTGAAACTGGCAACCGCAGGACGCATCTGCTCGGTTACCGATCATGAGGTGGTCGATCCCCGGCTGGTTACGTACCGCCATGTGGTCAAGGGTCTTTGGTACCCCGGCACCGCCACCAAAAGCTGTGCCGCGTCCAACCGCTGGTACCGGGATACCTTCGGCGGTGATTTCGGCGAGATGGATTTAAAGTCCGCCATTGTGGCGCGCGGCTGCGAAGGGCTGTTTTTCCATCCCTATCTGCAAGGCGAAATTACGCCCTATCTGGACGACAAGCTGCGCGCCAGCTTTACCGGAGCCGCGGGCTTTCACACCAAGGCGCATTTCAACCGCGCGGTGCTGGAGGGCGTGGCGTTTGGCTTGCGGGATAGCTTCGAACTGATCAAATCCGCGG
>JBDRTL010000128.1:0-2803 GCA_043824045.1 Bacillota bacterium | reverse complement strand
ACAAGGATATTGAGCTGGTCGAAAACTTCTAACCAGTGAAAGCGGCAGAACGTACGGCCTTCTGCCGCTTTTGTCATCATTTGTTACGCCGGAGGATACTATGGCCTATCGCGCGCTGTACCGTGAATGGAGATCAAACACGTTTGCCGAGGTGCTGGGGCAGGACGCCGTCGTGAAAACGCTGCTTCGGCAGATTACGACGGGCAGGATCGCGCACGCGTACCTGTTCTGCGGGTCCAAGGGCACGGGGAAAACCTCGCTGGCCAAGATATTGAGCCGCGCGATCAACTGCCGTCAGCCTATAGGCGGCGAACCCTGCGGCGTTTGTGACGTGTGCAAGGCCATCCTTTCGGAAAGCACGCTGGACGTACTGGAATTGGACGCCGCAAGCAACAACTCCGTCGACAACGTACGCGACCTTTTGGAGCAGGTGCGCTATCCCGCACAGTTGGGGAAATACAAGGTATATATCATCGACGAAGTCCATATGCTCTCCATCGCCGCTTTCAACGCGCTTTTAAAAACGCTGGAAGAGCCGCCGGAGCATGTGGTCTTTATTCTCGCCACCACAGAGCCACAGCGCATCCCCGCGACTATCTTAAGCCGGGTACAGCGGTTTGATATTTCACGCATTCCGGCGTCCCTGATACAGGAACGCATGGAACAAGCGCTCGAACGCCTGCAGATCGGCGCGGAGAAGGAAGCGCTGCAGATGATCGCCCGCGCCGCGGAAGGCGCGATGCGCGACGCCTGGAGCATTCTGGACATGGCGGTTTCCGCCGCCGTGAACAATACGATTACCGTGGAGATCATCCGCGATATTCTCGGCGTGGCGGACAAGGATTTCCTCTTTGGCTTTGCCGATGTGCTGGCCGCGCGGGATACCCGCGGCGTGATGGAGCAGGTCGATCAGATGATCCGCGCCGGGCACGAGGCGCAGGTGTTTCTGCGCGAGATGACGCGCCACCTGCGCGCGCTTTTGACTGTGAAGGTCGTTAAAGAGAAGGCGGCTTCGCTTTTACAGATCACGGAGGAAGACGAGGCGCGCTACCGAAAGCAGACGATTCAGTTCTCGCAGGAACGCCTGATCCGCATCATGAACAGTTTCATGACGGCGGACAGTGAACTTCGCTATGCATCCTCGCCAAGAATCGGGCTGGAAATCGCCGCGCTCAAAGCCTGCCAGGACGAGACGGGTGAAGACAATACGTCGCTTGCAGGGCGGCTTGCGGAGCTTGAAATCAAGGTGAATGCGCTGACAATCACCGCGTATGCGCAAAGCGCGCCCAAAGAGAGCGAGCCGCAAAAACCCGAACCGATGGCACACCATCCATATACGGAAGCGATAACAGCCGAAAATAAGCCTTCCGAACCTGTGGAAGCCGAAACACCGGAACCGAAGCCCGCCGCCGTGCCTGCGGAACCAGAATACGCGAAGAACGACGCGGAGATCTGGAAGGCTGCGCTTAAAAAGCTCGCGACCGCGGAACCCGCGACGTTCGGCATCCTGAAACGGGAGCATTTCCTGGGCGTGCGGCACGGTGTTTTCTGCGTGCAAGTGCCGCAGGAACGAAAGAATTTCTCGTTTGCAAACTTGAAAAGGCAGGACAGGGCCGACGCCATTTCCAAAGCCCTCAGCGACGTGGCCGGCAGACCCGTCAGCTTTGAGGTGGTGCTGGAGGGCGATCCCGAGCGTCAGCCGGACGTCCGCGCGAGTATTCAGGTGCTGACCGACACAGTCGGCAGGGACCTTTTGCAGATCGACGAATCGGAGGATTAACTTGAAAAAGCATCCGAGACGCAATGCAATCCATACGCTGCCCGCTGTTGAGTACAAACACGATCTTGGACAGCATTTTTTGTATGACACCGCCCTGCTGCGATCGCTTGCGGAAAAGATCGGGGTATCGAAAAGCGACCGTGTGCTGGAGATTGGCGCGGGCGCTGGAACGCTGACCCGAGTGCTGTGCGAAACCGCCGGGCATGTGACGGCCGTGGAGGTGGACGAAACCCTGATGCCGCGCTTACGGGAGCTTGCGCGTGAGTTTGAAAATCTGACGGTCATCCGAAGCGACATTCGAAAAGTCAATCTGCGGGAATTGAACCTGGGCGACGGCTTTCGGGTGATCGCCAATATTCCGTACAGCATCACATCCCAGATCTTCGATCTGTTCTGGGGCAAGGGCTATCCGATAAAGCAGATGTCCGTCATGGTGCAAAAAGAGGTGGCGGAGAAATTAACCGCCACCCCCGGGGATAAAGCGTTTGGTTTGATGAGCGTCACATGCCGGTATCACTGTGTGCCGGAGATTGTCGCGCACATCCCCGCGACCGCCTTTACGCCGCCGCCAAAGGTGGACAGCGCCTTTGTAAACCTTGTCTTTCGCAAGGAACCGCCGGCTCCCGTTGTGGACGAACAGCTGCTTTGGCGCTTGGTGAAGGCAAGCTACAGGCTGCGGCGGAAAACCCTGCTGAACGCGCTGAAAACCGTTGTGCAGGCGCCGCCCGAAGCGCTCAGGGACATTCTGGACGATATGGCGCTGCCGCATACGGTGCGCGGCGAAGCGCTGCGCGTGGAGCAGTGGATCGCCCTGTCCAACGCGATAAAGATCAGAACCCGCCCATTCCCTGCATCAAGGAATCGCTGATTTCGGGCGGAAGGTTGTCAATCAAGGTCAGGATCGTCATCATCATGGTCTGTTCCGCGGTCTGCATATAAGCATTCAGCTCCGTTTCGCTCATCTTGAGCAATTGCACGGAGGTCTCGGGCGTCGCGTTCTGCAAGGCGGAGAAGAACCCGCTG
>JBDRTL010000127.1:0-3715 GCA_043824045.1 Bacillota bacterium | reverse complement strand
GTACTTTCACCACATCACCGGCTCGGACAGCATTCTGGTTTCGTCTGTGGATCGCAGCGACGTGTTCGTTCCTGCCCTGAGCGGTGTAATCGACATCGTGCTCGGGCTTCTGCTCTTGTCGGTGCTGACGTCCGTTGCGTTCATGACGCTTTTTGACCGCCGGTATGTGCGCCCCGTCAAGGCGCTCAAGGCGCGCGTGGCAGCGCTGCTCGAGGGCAAAAGCATCGCCGACGATCCCGGCACCTACCCCAACAGGGAGTTTCTGGAGATCGCGGGCAGCATGGAAGGCCTGACCCAGCGAATCCTCAGCCAGAAGACGGAGGAGCTTAACGCCATATTGGAATCCTCCAGCGACGGCATACTGGTGCTGGACTACAACGACCGCATTCTCCACTACAACACACGGTTCCTGATCCTCTGGGGGCTTGCCAAAAATGCCGCGTATCAGACCTTCGGCGATCTGGAACTGCACAAGCGCCTGCTGGAGGAAACCGCGTGCCCGCACCCGTCGAAACAGACGCAGGGAACGGAGATTTTCTACCTGAAATCGGGCGTCATCCTGGAGCGGCACACGAAAGTGCTGACCGGGCAGGGGCATATCGACGGCATCCTCTGCGTGTTTGGGGACGTGACGCAGAAGATGAAGAAGGAAGAGCTGCTCAAGGAGATCGCCAATACGGACTTCCTCACGGGGCTCAATAACCGGCGGTATTTTACGTTCCTGGCCGCGCGCGAGTTCCGCAGGGCCGCGGAGAGCCGGGAGCCGCTGGCGCTTTTAATGATTGACATCGATAATTTCAAGCTTATCAATGATACCTACGGCCACGATATCGGCGACCGGGCGCTGAAAACCTCTTCCATGCACCTGCGCCATTGCAGCCGCCAGAGCGACATTTTAGGCCGGTACGGCGGCGAGGAATTTACCGTGCTGCTGCCCCAGACGGATGTCGATATGGCCGTGCGGATTGCCGAACGTGTGCGCGGCCACTTTGAGAATGCCGCCATCGAACACAAGGGCAGCCGGATTTCCTGGACGATCTCCATCGGCGTCGCAAACCTTGACGGTCGGGTATCCTCCGTCAAAACCCTGATCAAGCAAGCCGACGTCGCGTGTTACATGGCAAAGCAGAACGGGCGCAACTGCGTGAAATCCTATACCGGCGCCCAAAAGAAATTTAGACCCGAGAAGGAATAAAAAACCGAGGAGTATTGATATGCGTGTGTTGCAAAGGGCGTTCATTTTTGCGCTTATGCTGTGTGTGCTTGCCGGGGCGGGCGCGCAGGAAAAGCAGATTGTCAGGGCGGAACCCCCCATTGTGTTCCCGAGCCAAAGCGTGGAGTATGCCGCCTATCCCGACAGCATCGTAAACGTCCTGATCATGGGCATCGATTTCGGCACGGACGGCTACTGGGGCAGCGGTTATAAGATGGACATTCACGAATGTCACACCGACGCGGTGATGGTGATCGCCGTCAACCTGAATAAAAAGCGGATCGATATCGTTTCCATCCCGCGCGACACGGTCACCGTCGTGCCCGGCGTGCGGGGCGTGTATAAGCTAAACGGCGCGGCGAACTGCGCCGATACGGTCGAGGACGGCCTCCTGCGCACCAAAGCCGCGGTGGAGTGGCTGCTGGGCGGCATCAGGATGGATTGCTTCTTCGCCGTAGACATGACCACCATGTTTCGCCTGGGGGACGCGATCGGCGGCGTGGACTTTGAGATGGACATGAACTACGTCGGCTCCAGCGGCACCCAATACACGGCGGGCTGGCAGCACCTAAGCGGCACGGGAATCATGGATTACTTCCGCGCGCGCACCAACGCCACGGTGGACGATAACGACCTGGGGCGCGCGCGCAGGCAGCGCGACCTGATGACGGCGGTATTCCAGAAGCTGCTCGGCAGCCAGCAGGGCCTGATGCATGTGCTGGATGTTCTGGCGGACCCCAACGCGGGTTTTTTCACCAACCTCACGGGTACGCAGGCCGTCGGGTTTCTGGCGCTGCTGCCCATGCTCGCGGGGATGGACGCGCAGCGCTTCGCCTCCTACTCGCTGGACGGCGTTTACCGCACCGCGATGGGGTTTAACTTCACCTTCACCGATCAGGAGCACCGCGCGGAGGTGATCAAAGCCGTGTACGGCATTGATGTGCCGCCCATCCCCTACGTAAGCCAGTCCCACGCGAAGTGGCTGGAAGAGACCGGCTTTTATTCCATCCACTCCATCCGCGCCGCCACAGAGTTCAAGGAAAAAGTCGAGGCGATGCGCCTCACGTTCACCGACAGGCAGCGGGAAGCGTGGGATTTATTCATCGCCGCCTACTGGAACGCCGTCGACCAGTTTCAGATTTCCGCCGACACGCTGGACGGCTACGCGGTCGGCCGGATGAAAACCTCGCGCATCGAGATGCGCACCTATGCCGACGAGCTTAAGGAAGCCATCGATTATCCGGAGGATATCCCCTGGAGCCATGTGGCGGAATACTGGTACGATGATCCCTATATCAATGAGTATCAGCTGGATTGGAGATAAGCATGCGTAAAATTTTCGGCGGCCTGCCGCCGCGATACGGGGACCTTTTCAAGCTCGCGCTGGCGATGGCGCTGTTCTGGCTCGTGTCGCTGATTCCGTTTTTTCTCGCGTTCTTTCTGCCGCTGGGGCCGTGGTTCAAAATTATCGCCGTGTTCAGCCCGGTGCTGTGGGTCAAGGTCGTCTGCCCCGCGCGCATCCGGTACGGCGAATTGATGGCGGCGTTCGCCAGGGACGGTTCCGCGCCCCTCAACCCGCGGAACCTGCTTATACAAAAGCAAAGCTGGCGCGGCGTTTGCCGCGGGCGCGTGGAGCTGGTCCGGTGGCCGGCGCTGCCGTTTTGCACACTGGCGATCCTCCTGTTGCTGATGCTGATCTTCCTAAACCCGTTTTCCGCGCTGCGGATTATTCTGGAGGTTTTCACCTGGATTGCGACCGCGCTTGGCACGATTGCGGCCTTCCTGCCGCGGCTGATGGCGGGCGAGCCGCCGGTCGCGCAGGCAAGCGTGCTGGCTGGCGTGATCACGCTTGCGGCGATGCTGTTTATCAGTTTCTGCCTGTTTTTATGGGGCCTGTTCCGCACGAGCGCTTACCGCTTCGGGTATCCGGGCATGCCCAGGGGCAGCGACATGCGAAAGCTTTTGAAAAACAACCTGTTCCTGTGGATGCCGACGCTCGCGCTTTTATTGTCGCTGTTCCTGCTTTCGTACGGCGAGATCGGGCTGATCATTGCCAACGTGCTGAGCGTAGGGCCTGTGTTCTCCGTCAAGCCGCAGCTGCTCCAGCTCGCGCTGGCGGCGCTGGCCGCGGTCTCCTACATGGTCTTTTTGCCGCTTCGGAAACTCAATACCGCGATCTGGGCAACGGCCAGCCCGTAAACCCGCCGCATCCTTGCGCATTATGCTTTCACAGCAGGTTAAAAAAGCAAACATCCCGGCCATCAAGCCGGGATGTTTGCTTCAGCCTGTTGAAAAAGCCCAATCTGCGTTGTCAGCTTCGGGCTGTCAAGGGGCATCACTTACAAACGAGTAAGCTCAACCCCTTGCCACCCTTGCTTCCTAACATCTCAGGC
Organism: Bacillota bacterium; assembly: GCA_043824045.1. Classification (GTDB taxonomy): domain Bacteria; phylum Bacillota; class Clostridia; order Christensenellales; family Aristaeellaceae; genus CAXXOK01. Next base: position 109 of record JBDRTL010000127.1, on the reverse strand, counting down.
TTTTTGAACAGGCTGGCAGTGTGTCTGCAAAACGATGTTTTTTGACACTCTGTGACCACCTGAGTAAGCAGGTGGTCTGTTTGTTATACATGTCAAAAGATATGGAAAG
>JBDRTL010000126.1:0-3539 GCA_043824045.1 Bacillota bacterium | reverse complement strand
TCTGCCAATTTCGACGATGTCTTCCATTGTGTGCATGGTTTTCACCACCGTTGTGCGGAACTCGTACGCGGCGGAACCGGCCAGCAGGTAGGCGACGCTTTCCCTAACGTCCGGCAGGACGTCTCCGGCAATCCCCGCGGTGGCGGCGTATTTGGCGGGGGAGTTTTTGATATCCATCGCGACGTAGTCGATCAGCCCGCCGCCGGCCAGCTGCCTGAGCTTGCCGGGGTAGCTGCCGTTGGTGTCCAGCTTTACTAAAAATCCAAGATCTTTGATTCTTTGGAAGAACGGTTCCAGCCCATCCTGCACAAGCGGCTCTCCGCCGGATACGCACACGCCGTCGAGCAGGCCCTTGCGCTTTTGGAGGAAGGCAAAGAATTCGTCCTCTGCAATCTCCTGCGCCTGCCTGCCGGGCTCCACCAGCGAGGCGTTGTGGCAATACGGGCAGCGGAAATTGCAGCCGCCCAGGAACACCGTCGCGGCAATCTTCCCGGGATAGTCCAGCAGCGTCATCTTTTGCAGTCCCGCGATCTTCACCGTACCGCCTCACGATACTTTGGATTATTTCTCTCTGCCGGCATCGTACCCAATCGCGCCGGGACTGTCAAGGGCGGCGGGGTACCAAAGTTACCCCATGGGTTGCCGGCATCCGGCTTGCGCTTCCGGCGCTGCGCAGCGCGGTGGAAATGCGTTCCCGGATGGTTCAACCTCTATATACACAGCCGGTACCGCGGTGAAACACTATATTTTGTGTTCACATCGAAATCACCTTCCCAACGGATTAAGATGTCGGGAGCGGCGCAATCGCGCGTCCCTGATTTTCAGCCGCCAACCACGCCCCAATGACAGCCGCGCAGAAATGCGCCGCGCGCCGGCCTGTGATTTGCCACAGAAAGGTGGCTGCCCTATGCTCTGCGCATAAGGCAGCCGTATGGAGGATACCCCAAACGGTCTCTGTCCGCCCGTCCGTTTAGTATATTGGCGGATCGGAACGGGCAGACGGTGTTTACGGGCAGGGGGAACGCGGGGTTGCCGAACGGCTGCGCCGCGCGTACCGGGAACGGCGGCTTGCCTATCCCTTGACGGCGCCCAGATTGATGCCGGTTACGAAGTAGCGCTGCAGGAGGGGATAGAGGATCATAAACGGAAGAATCGCCACGATGACCGCGGCGTTCTGCACGGTGTTTTCCACGGCGCCACTGTTGGCCGCCGGCATGTCGGAGCCCATCATGATCGAGCGCAGCTTCATCTGGAAATTGTAGAGCAGTTCCTTGGTGATATACAGCTTGTAATTCGTATAATCGTTCCAGTAGGCGACCGCGAACATCAGCCCGATGGCAGCCAGCGCCGCCTTGGACAGCGGCAGCACGATGCGGAGAAATGTCTGCATGGGGGAGCATCCGTCCAGCGTCGCCGATTCAAACAGGCTTTTGGGAATGCCCTCGAAGAAGTTTCGCATCAGCACGAGGTTATACACGTTGATTGCGGGCAGCAGGATGACCGACCATAGCGTGTTCGTCAGTCCGAGTTTCCTAAGCACGATGTAGGTGGGGATCATGCCGCCCTGGAAGATCATGGTAAACAGGAGGAAGAAGGCAAACAGGCCGCGCCCCGGCATATCCTCCTGGATCAGCACGTACGCGCCCAGGGTGGACAATAAAAGCCCGATGGCCGTGCCCGACAGGGTGGTGACAACCGAGTTGATCAGGGGAATATAAAGCGATTTGTTGGTGAATACCGAGGTGTAGCCCGCGATGCCGAACTTTTCCGGAAACAGCTTCATGCCGTAGCCCGTGGTGAGGTCAAAGGAATCCACCAGCACTTTCCAAAGCGTCAGCAGGATCAGCAGGCAGAAAATGATGAAGAACAGCGCGTTGAAGAGCTGGAAGAAACTGAATTTCCTGCCGCCGACGGGCTTTTGTTTTACGGCGGTTTCCGGTGCGGGGACGGTTATCATAGATCATTCTCCTTCCCTATATGATTCCTCTGCCGCGCACGCGCCGGCTCAAGTAATTGCAGATCAGCACCAGAAACATCCCCACGAGTGATTTAAACAGGCCGACGGCCGTGGTATATCCGTAGTCGGGTATGCCGCCCGAGTTGAACGTCTGGTAGTAAATATAGGTTTGCAGCACCTGCGCCTTATCCATCACCGCGTCGTTTTGCAGCACGAACGCGGATTCAAACAGATTCATGACCCGCGCGAGGTTTAAAATCAGCACGGTCAGGATGGTTGTCGCCAGCGCGGGAAGGGTAATATACAGCATCTTCTTCCAGCGGCCCGCGCCGTCGATGGACGCCGCCTCGTAGATGCCGGGGTCGATCGCGCTCAGCGCCGCCATAAAGATGACGGTTCCCCAGCCCGTGTCCTTCCAGATGTTGATCATGTAGTAAGAAGGCGTCCACCACTGGGATTTGCCCAGGAAATAAATGCTTTTATCAATGATGCCGAGCTTTAAAAGCAACTGGTTTAAAAGCCCCGCTGTCGTCGGTGAAAGCAGCAGTTGGAATACGGAGGCCGCCACCACCCACGAGAGGAAATGCGGAAGGTAGATGATGGTCTGCGCGAGTTTTTTTGTTTTCAGATCGGCCATTTCATGCAAAAGCAACGAAATGCCGACCGCCATACCGGTGTTCAGCAGGAGTTTTACGATGCTCAGCTCAAGCGTGTTATAGAAAGCCGTCCAGAAATTCGGCATCGAAAACAGCCGCTCGAAGTTCTTTAAGCCTGCAAATACAGGATCGCGGATCAGGTTGTATTTGGTAAAGGCAAACCGGATGCCGGCCATCGGCGTGTAGTAAAACACGATAACGAAAACCACGACCGGGATAAACAGGAGGTAGAACCACTTGTATTTCAATATCCTGGTTTTCATGGGCGCTTTATGCAGTTCCATCTTCGGCGCGGGCGTGTTTTCCATGTTTTCCTCCTGCAGTGTGCGAATGGACCCCGGAAGGGAAACAGTCGCCCCGAAATCCCGAGACGACCGTTCCTTTTCCGGAACGTCCAACCGAGGCCCGGCCCTCCTCATGCGTAGGCTGCGGGGCGCGCGGATTAGTTCAGGGTGTTGAGAGACTCTACGATGGCGTTGGACCAGCCAAGGCCGCCATCGGTTTCAAACTTGGCCATGGCTTCCGCATAGGTCATTTCGCCCATGGCGACCTTGGCAACCAGCTCGCTCTTGAGCGTGGTCAGGTCGCCGTTGTACATGCCCATCGCTTCGGTGGTGGGTACGATTTTGGCGAGCTTGGAGTTGTCGTTGAAGATCTGGGAAGAGAGCTTGGCCTCTTCTTTCACGCTGTCTTCCATCGGATCATAGTATCCCTGGGCAAACGTCGCAAGGGACAGCATCGGATCGATGTGGTTCTTGGTATAGGCGGTGCCGGCTTTTTCCAGGTTTTCCAGCATGTGGAACTGGCCCGCTTCATACGGCTTGTCCAGGATGGTCTCGGCCGCCATGCTCCAGTGCGTGCCTTCGACGCCGTAGGTCCACAGCATCTGCATGTCGCCGCCGTCGAGCATCGTGTCAATGAAGTAT
>JBDRTL010000125.1:0-4408 GCA_043824045.1 Bacillota bacterium | reverse complement strand
AGCATACTTGGATTATGCCAAAGCTCTGTATGACAACGGCTACACCAACGACGCCAACGCGTGGAGCGATGCCTGGTTCGCCGATATGGCAGGCCTGGGCGCGCAGCCCGTATTCGCGTTCTTCGGCCCCGCCTGGCTGATCAACTATGTCATGGCCGGCAACTCCGGCGACACGTTTGGCAAGTGGGCAGTCACCACTCCGCCGGTTGGCTTCTTCTGGGGCGGCACCTGGCTGATGGCGAACAAAGATTCCGACGTGAAGGAAGCTGTTGGACAGATCATCGAGTGGATCACGCTTGACGCATCCGAGACCGGCCTGCAGTACTTCTGGGCGAACGGCACCATGACCGAGGGCGTTGTCGGCACCAAGGATACCGTCGCTTCCGGTACCGTGATGGCAGTATCCGACGGCACCGTGGAATTCCTCGGCGGCCAGAACATGTTTGATGTGTTCGTACCGGCCAACGCATTCGCTTCCGGCGCATCGCTGACCCAGTATGACGAGACCATCTACACCCTTTTCAACGATCAGGTCAACCAGTACAAGCTCGGCGAAAAGACCCGCGAAGAGGCCCTCGCAACCTTCAAGTCGAATGTTGCCGACAACCTGGACGTTATAGTCGACTAATCCCAATACCCAATCAACCGGCAGGGGTAGCGGATGGCTGGCGCTATCCGCCCCCTGCCTTTACTTTAGTGAGGTCGAAGTGAGATGAAAACACACCATAAAAGTATCAGCTACGCCCGCTACGGATATTATTTCTGTATTCCGTTCATGGTCGTATTTCTGATCTTCTCGCTGTATCCAACAATCTATACGGCTCTGCTCGGATTTACAAACTCCAAGGGCATCGGCAACATCAACTGGCAGCTGCTGTCGGATCCCATGAAGAATTTCAATACCATATTGAATAACCGTTCGTTTAAGCTATCCATCGTAAACACGCTCCATATCTGGATCGTGAACTTCGTTCCGCAAATTCTGCTGGCTCTTCTTTTGACAGCCTGGTTTACTTCCCCGTCGATCAGGCTGCGGGGGAAGGGCGCATTTAAAGTGCTGTTTTATATGCCCAACATCATCACGGCCGCGTCGCTCGCTATTTTATTCTATGCGCTGTTTGGATATCCGACGGGTCCCGTGAATTACCTGTTGCAACAGCTGGGCCTCGTTGATTCAGCCATACCGTTCGAAACCCTCACGACTACGGCGCGGTACATCATTGCCTTCATCCAGTTCTGGATGTGGTACGGCTATACCATGATCATTCTGATTTCCGGGGTGCTGGGAATCAATCCAGAAATATTTGAGGCCGCGGAGATTGACGGCGCGTCCGGCGCGCAGACGTTCTTCCGCATTACGCTGCCCAACCTGCGGACAATTCTGCTGTACGTGCTGGTCACCAGCATGATCGGCGGCCTGAATATGTTCGATATCCCCAAGATCATGTACAACGGGGGGCCGGACAGCGCCACGCTGACCGCGAGCGTGTTCATCTATAACCAGGCGTTCTCGGGCAGTTACCTGTACGCGCGCGCATCCGCCGCCAGCATGCTGGTGTTCGTGGTCATCGCCATCCTGTCCGCCGGGATGTTCCTGCTGATGCGCAACAGAGATGAAAGCCTGCAGCGCAAGGCGCATCGCGCATTGGTGAAAGCGCAGCGCAAACCGCGCAAAGCGTCGGGAGGAGCCGTATCATGAAGCATAAACTCTCCACGGGGCAGCTGATCTTCCGGGTCGTTGTATACACGGTGTGCATCCTGCTGGCGCTTCTGAGCATATTCCCGTTTGTGATCATGATCATCAACGCGACGCGCTCCACGCCTGAGATTCAGCAAAAAACCCTCTCGCTGATCCCGTCGCACTACTTCTTCAACAACATCAAGATTCTGGAAGGCAAATCGTTCCAGCCGATCCTCGGGTTTAAGAATTCCTTCATCATCTCCTCAGCCACCACGCTGCTGACCCTTTACTTTTCCGCGCTCACGGCGCATGCGCTGGTGTCCTACAACTGGAAGATGCGCCAGCCGTTCTTCACCTTCATCATGGTGGTGATGATGATTCCCGCGCAGATCACCGGTATCGGTTTCTTCCAGTTCATGTACTCCCTCAAGCTGACCAACAACTTCCTGCCGCTGATTATACCGGCCATCGCCGCGCCGGCGGGTGTATTCTTCATGCGGCAGTATATGCTGGCATCGCTGCCGCTTGACCTGCTGGAGGCGGCGCGCATAGACGGGGCGCATGAATTTTTCACGTTCAACCGCATCATTTTGCCGCTGATGAAACCGGCGCTTGCCACACAGGGCATCTTCGCGTTTGTAACCAGCTGGAACGCCCTGTTCATGCCGATGGTGCTTTTAACCAGCGCGGAAAACTACACCATGCCGCTGATGGTCAACCTCCTGCGCGGCGACATTTACAAAACCGAGTACGGCGCCGTCTATCTGGCCCTGACTTTAACAGTTCTGCCGTTGTTCGTAGTGTATTTCTCCCTGTCCAAGCACATCATCGCGGGCGTTGCCCTGGGCGGCGTAAAAGGCTAAAGCTTTCGGAAAAGTATACCACTTTTCCGGTTTTGCACTTCGGGCTTGTTCGCACGCTGGCAGCGTGCTCACGGCCAGCCCTCAGTGTAAGGAATCTTTGCTCCGCAAAGTTCCGAAACCACCGTTAGGGAGGGCAAGCCCGACTAGCGCTCGAAATTGCCGAAGGCAATGAAGCGCGTAGCCCAGCGCAAGCGAAGCGTAGGGCGAGGCCGCAACAACATGTCGCTGGTTTCGGATTGACAGTCGAAGGGTTTCGACCCTTCGAACATCCCACAGACCTTATACAAAAAGCTGCCGCGTATTGCGGCAGCTTTGTGCATATGGAATTGACTTACCGGCTGAAAACCGCTTTCCCGGGGTATACGGCGGCCTTGCCGAGTTCTTCTTCGATGCGAAGCAGGCGGTTATACTTGGCCACGCGCTCGCCGCGGCTGGGCGCGCCGGTTTTAATCTGGCCTGCGTTGAGCGCAACGGCGAGATCGGCGATGGTCGTATCGCACGTTTCGCCGGAGCGGTGCGAGATCACCGTGGTGAAGCCCCTCCGCTGCGCCGTGCGCACGGCCTCGATGGTTTCGGACAAGGAACCGATCTGGTTTAGTTTGATGAGGATGGAGTTGCCGCATCCGCTTTCGATGCCCCTGCGCAGCCGCTCGGTATTGGTGACGAACAGGTCGTCGCCGACCAGCTGCACCTTCCCGCCGAGCTTCCGGGTCAGCTTCTCCCAGCCCTCCCAATCCTCCTCGTCCAGTGCGTCCTCCAGGGAGGCGATCGGGTATTTCCCGACGATGTCCTCCCAGTATTCGATCATCTGGCCGACCGTGTAGGGCTTTCGGTGCTTGGGCAGGAAGTAGCCCGTCTCGGCCTTCCATTCGCTGGAGGCGGCGTCGATGGCGAGCATGAAGTCGTCGTATGGCTTGTATCCGGCTTCCTCGATCGCGCGGATCAGGTAGCGGATGGCCTCCTCGTCGCTTTGGAGATTGGGCGCGTAGCCGCCCTCGTCGCCGACCGCGGTGGAGTGCCCGTCCTTTTTGAGGATCTTCGCCAGCGTGTGGAACACCTCGACGCTTTGGCGCAGCCCTTGGGAGAAGGTCGGCGCGCCCACAGGCATGATCATGAACTCCTGGATGTCGATGTTGTTGGCGGCGTGCGCGCCGCCGTTTAAAACGTTCATCATGGGCACGGGCAGCGTGTGCGCGGCTTTGCCGCCGATGAAGCGGTACAGCGGCTCGCCCTTCGCCGCCGCCGCGGCCTTTGCGGCCGCCAGCGACACGGCGAGGATCGCATTGGCGCCGAGGCTGGATTTATCTTTGGTTCCGTCCGCCCGGATCATGGCGCCGTCAAGGGCCGCCGTATCCGCGGCGTCCATGCCCCTGAGCGCTTTGCTGATCTCGGTATTTACGTGGCCGACGGCTTTTAGCACGCCTTTGCCGCCGTAACGTTTTGGGTCCTTGTCGCGCAGTTCCAGCGCCTCAAACTGCCCGGTGGACGCGCCGCTGGGTACGGCCGCGGACGCCGTTACGCCGTTTTCAAGCGTCACGTCCGCTTCCACCGTGGGGTTGCCGCGGGAATCGATGATCTCGCGGCCGTGAATGTTTTGAATGGGATATGTCATAGCTGAACCCTCCGGTCATTCGGTCCCGTAGCATTGTTTTTGGGAATGCAGCGCACGAACTCTACCGATACTATATCATATCCCGCCGGTTTTTAAACCGGTTTTTCAGCGGCTGCCTTTGAGCATCGCGTTGTGCTTGCGCGCCATGCGGACGACCTTGATGAGCTCCGAAGGCCTGGGAGGCTTGCCGTACATCAGCACGCCCATGCGGTAGACGCTTGCCGACAGCACGCCGATGCCCGCGGTGGTGGC
>JBDRTL010000124.1:0-11894 GCA_043824045.1 Bacillota bacterium | reverse complement strand
ACGGAAGCTCCGGCACGAAACGGATGAGCGCCGTCTTCTCATCCCACATCGCGCTCCCGCCCGGCGCAAGCTCCGGCTGGTGCACGGCGTGGCGCAAGATGGCGCGCGCCTGCGCGGCGTAATCAAACGGCGGCTTGCCTTCGCCCCAGCGCGCGGCCGCGAAAAACAGCGCCATCGCGTAATACTCCTCGCCGTCTGGCGCGGGGCCGTCGCTGTTTCGCGCGCCGTCTGGCTTGACCGACCACGCGAAATAGCCCGCGTTCCTGCCCGCCGCGTTGTACATGTACCGCATGCTGAACAGCCAGAGACGGTCGAACAGATCCTTGCGGTCCATCTGCGCCGCCATCATCATGCCGTAGCTCATGCCCTCGGTGCGCGCGTCGAAGTTTCCCGTATCCATGAGGTATCCGGCGTCGCCGCCCGATTCGAAATAGAATCGCTCCTGCGGATCGGAAAAAATGGCGCGAAACATTTCGTCAATCCGCTTTTGCACGTCTCCGGGATCGATTCCGGCAGCCGCCAGCAGATTAGGGGTTGTTTTCACAGGTCGAACCCTCCCAAAGTATAGATTCCTGCTTTTTACGCATCCACGCCGGAAAGCCTGTGGAAAAAGTCTTTCAGCACGTCGCGCCACTCCCGCGCGTTTTGAAGCTGTCTGTCCATGCGCTCGGCGGCGGCTGCATAGACGCCTTCGGGCAGAGCGCCCTTCAGCGTGCGCAGGGAAGCCGCCAGCGCCTCCGCCTCCAGCGCGCCCTGCTCGTGATCGTCATAGATGCGGCGGATGAGCGTGCGCCCGTCGCGCATGCGGTAGGTATAGGCGAGGCGGTAAAAGAACAGCAGGAGATTGTCGGGGCACGCCTCTTTGGTTTCATACTTCTTGCGGTATTCCGGCGGGTACTGCATGAGGTAGCCCGTGCCCGCCGCCGTGCGGTCGATGCCGACGGCCTCGCGGTCGGCGCGGTGGTAGGTGCCCCAGGCGGAATACTCATACCCCATAGGGCCGGGGCCGTAATGGTGATTGGGGTTCACCATCCAGCAGATGCCAAGCGGCGCGGTGTACTTTTCATATACTTCGCGGCTCCTAAGAAGCATGTCTGTCAGCGTATCCAGCGCTTTGCCCCTGAGCCCGTAGCTCAGCCGCGCCCAGCGGCGGGTGGTTTCTTGAAAAGACTGCATGGGCTGCCACGCGGTTTGCCCGTACGCGTAGAGGTTGAGCTGCGCGAAGGGATGCCCCGTCCAGCATGCGTCGTACCCGGTGTTGGACACTGCGGAGATTGCATGGACGCTGCCCGCGGGCAGGCCGCTCATCACCTCGTTGAACATCCCCTGCATGGCGTACAAATCGATCTGCTGCCCCGTGTACTCCTGCGCGAGCTGGAACTCCAGCGCCTTGCGGGTATTTGGCATCGCGTAAAACAGCGGCGATACGGGTTCGCGCACTTGAAAATCAAACGGCCCGTTCTTGATCTGGAGGATGACGTTATCGTCAAACTGCCCGTCCAGATGCGCGTAGTTTTCGTATGCGGCCATCGGGCGGTCGGTTTTCGTATCGCGCCAGTCCTGCCGGCAGTTGTACACAAAACAGCGCCAGACGACGACGCCGCCGAAGGGTTTCAGCGCGCGCGCCAGCATATTGGCTCCCTCGGCGTGGCTGCGGCTGTAGGTATAGGGGCCGGGGCGGAATTCGCTGTCCGCCTTGACCAGAAACCCGCAGAAATTCGGGATATGCCGGTAGATCAGCCTGGCGCGCTCCCGCCACCATTCCCACACGGTTTCGTCCAGCGGATCCGCCGTTGTAAGTCCGTTTTGCACCGGCATCGAATAATCGACCGAGAGGAGCAGGCGGATGCCGAAGGCGGCGAAGATCTTCGCCGCATGGGCGACCTTTGGCAGAAAGCGATCGCCGATCAGCTCCTGCGCGGGCTTGACAACATTGACGTTGTTCAGGCAGACGGCGTTGACGCCGACCGACGCCAGCAGCCGCGCGTAGGCACGCAGCCTTGCGTCGTCGCCCCGGAAATCGTTTTTTTCAAAAAAGATCGACCTGCCCGCGTACCCGCGCTCCACGTGGCCGTCCATCGCGTCCCAGTGGTCGAGCATGCGCAGCGCAAACGCCGGAGCCTGCCTGCCCCGCGGCAGCGCGCGGCCAACGCGCTTCCATTCAAGCATCCGGTACGCGCCGTAGAGCACGCCCGTTTCGCCGCCTTTGATCGCGCCGCCGTCCGCGGCGATCTCGTAGCCGTCATAAAGCGCCGCGTCCACCGTCAGGGCGCAGGCGGCGCCCGCCTGCGCAAGCTCCCACCGCGCGGTGTCAAGCGGCGTTTGCAGGGTTTCGGGTACGGCGGCTTCGGTCAGCCAGCAGGATTCCCAACGCATAGGTCACCTCACGGATAATTGTCAACCTTATTCTCAATAATGGTTGACATTTCAGGCGCGTTTTGGTATTGTTTGCCCGGAAAGGGATGTGAAACGCTTGAAACCACTTAAAATTTCCCCGGCAGACATGGCGCTGATCGCGCTGTTTTCGGTGCTGATCGCGGTCTGCGCCTGGATATCCATTCCCTCCGCCGTCCCGTTTACGATGCAGACCTTCGGCCTGTTTATGGCGCTGGGGCTGTTGGGCGGCAGGCGCGGCGCGCTGACGGTTACGCTGTACCTGCTGCTCGGGCTGGCCGGTATTCCCGTGTTTTCCGGTTTCCGCGGCGGGTTTGGCGTGCTCGCGGGCATTACCGGCGGGTACCTGATCGGCTTTTTGTTCGCCGCGCTCGTCTACTGGCTCGTCACGGCGCGAAGCGGCGGAAAGCCCGTGCCGATGATTCTGGGGATGGTTGCCAGTTTGCTCGTAGACTACGCCTTCGGCACCGCGTGGTTCATGCTGTTCTACGCCGAAACCTACGGCGCGATCGGGCTTTCGGCGGCGCTGTCGATGTGCGTGTTTCCGTTCATCCTGCCCGATCTGGTCAAGCTCGGGCTCGCGGTTGCGGTTGTGAAGGCTTTGCCCGGGCGCATCAAAGCCCTGCGATGATCACTTTTTCAAAACCTTCCGATAGAGACGCAGATACTCCTTCGCGCTGTGCGACCAGGAGTAGTCCCCCTGCATGCCTCGCCTGCGCAGCGTTTCCATCACGTCCTTGTGGTTTTTATAGAAATCCAGCGCGCGTCGGATGACCGCCAGCATGTCGTGGGCGTTGTAATTGGAAAAGGTAAAGCCGTTGCCTTTCTGCGTATCCTCGTTGTAGCCGATCACCGTGTCCCTCAGCCCGCCGGTCTCACGCGCGATCGGCACGGATCCGTAGCGCATGGCGATCATCTGGGTCAGGCCGCAGGGCTCGAACAGCGAGGGCATGAGAAAGAAATCCGTGCCCGCGTAGATCTTGTGCGCCAGCGCCTGGTCCATGGCAAAGCGTGAAGCCAGCCTGCCGCGGTACTTGGTTTCCGCCCAGCTGAAGAGGTTGGTGTAGCGCGCGTCGCCCATGCCGAGGATTGCCATCTGGAGGTCCTCCGCCATGATTTCACTGAGGACGCAGTCCACCAAATCCAGCCCCTTCTGGTTGGTCAGCCGCCCGATCATCGCGATGATCGGTACGTTCGCCTTCACCTCAAGCGATAAGTCCTTTTGCAGCGCTTCCTTGTTCTTCGCTTTTGTGGAAAGATCCTCCGCCGTATACGTCTGATAGATCAACTTGTCGGTTTGGGGATCATACAGATCGGTGTCGATCCCGTTTAAAACTCCGTACAGTGAATCTTTGCGCGAACGGATCAGCCCATCGAGCCGCTCGCCGTAATACGCGGTGGCGATCTCTTCGGCGTAGCTGGGGCTGACGGTGGTGATGACGTCCGTGTACACCAGCCCCGCCTTCATGAAATTGGCGCAGCCGGAGAACTCCAGCTTGTCCGCGCTCCACAGCCCGTCGCCCAGCCCCATCACATCCTGCACCTCTTTGATGCCGAAGATGCCCTGGTACTGCAGGTTGTGGATAGTGAACACCGTGCGGATAGGCGCGTAGAACGGCAGATGCTGGTACTGGATTTTGAGAAGCGCCGGCACCATGCCCGTTTGCCAGTCGTGCGCGTGGATGATCTCCGGCTGGAACTCCAAAAGCGGCAGGGCGTTTAGCGCGGCGCGGCAGAAGAAGCTGAACCGCTCGTACTCGTCGCCGCCCAGGCCGTAGACGTAGGGCCTGCCGAAGTAGTATTTGTTGTCCAGAAAGTAATAGGTGACGCCGTCGTGCTTTAAGGTATACACGCCGCAGTACTGCCGCCGCCACCCCAGCTGCACGTCGAAATGCAGCAGCTGCTCCATCTTCTGCTGCCAGTGTAACTCAATGGCCGTATACATCGGCAGCACGACGCGCACATCGTGCCCCTCCCCGGCCAATACGGTTGCCAGCGAGCCGACCACATCCGCGAGACCGCCGGTTTTGATAAACGGCACGCACTCGCTGGAAGCAAACAGGATCTTCATAGGCATTCTCCTTTTAAGTGTGTCTGCACTCTTGCTCTATATTTTCATGTTTTTGGAGATCACGATGGGATAAGACGGCGGGCCGATCAGTTTGCCGCCTTTTTTGACGACCGCCTGCTTGTCCAGAATGCAGTTTTCCAGCTCCGCGCCCTCCTCCACCACGCTGTCCTGCATGATGACGCAGTTATTCACGCGCGCGCCCTTGCCGATCCGCACACCCCGAAACAGCACGCTGTGGCTGACCTTCGCGTCCACGATGCAGCCGTCGGCCACGATGGAGTCCGACACGCTGGCGTTATCCAGATAGCGGGCGGGCATCTCGTCGCGCAGCTTCGTATACACGGGGCGGTCGTCGCAGAACAGGCTGTAGCGGATCTCCGGCCGGATGACGTCCAAATTGAACTTGAAATAGCTCTGGATAGAGTCGATGCGGTAGCAGGGCCGCGTATACTCGTACCCCGCCGCGCGCAGCCCCGCGTCGCGGATCATGCGCTGAAACACGTGGCGCATCAGGTCGTGATAGCCGTGCGATACGCCGCGGTCGATCAGGTTGATCAGCAAATCCTTCTTGAGCAGCGTCACTTCCAGCGACGTGTTTTCATACCGGGGCCTGGTGGGGTCGATCTCCAGGTCCGTGATGAAGCCGTTTTCGCCGATATCCAGATAAATGCCGTATTCCGAGCGCTGCAAATCGGGGTTTTTGGAGTACATCATGCAGACGTCCGCGCCGGATTTCTCGTAGGTCTTCACCATGTCGCGGAAATCCGCGTTGAAGACGATCAGGCTGTTGCAGAGCAGCACATACTCCTGCCGGCTGCGGCGGATGTAACCGAGGTTTGCGTACAGCGCGTCCAGCGAGCCCGGGTACACGCCGCTGTTTTCTGATGTGAGGAACGGCGGCAGGATGAACAGGCCGTCGTTCTTGCCGTGCAGGTCCCACTCCTTGCCGCTGCCCAGGTGGTCCATGAGGCTGTGGTAGTTCTTCTGCATGATCACGCCGACGTTTGGAATATCGGAGTTGACAAAGCTCGACACCAGAAAATCAATCACGCGGTACCGGCCGGCCACGGGCAAGGCGGCCACCGCGCGAAGCATTGTCAGCTCCCTAAGGAAGCTGTCCTTTTCTCCCGTGTATATAACGCCCATTACGTCTTTCATTTCCATGGCGGTTCTTCCTCTCTGCGCTGTTTTTCCGCGGCGCTATCCCCGGTACTGCTGTCCGGGCTTAATGTTGCCGCCTTTTTCCACCTTTGCGAAATGACCGACCACGGCGATCTCGCCGTCCTTTTCGCCCACCGTCGCGCCCGCGCCGATCACGGCCTTTTCGGCGACGATGGCGCGGCGCACGATCGCCCCGCGCTCGATGACGGCGTTTGGCATGACGATCGAATCCTCCACCACCGCGCCTTCCAGCACCGTGACGCCGGAAAACAGCACACTGTGTTCCACCGCGCCGAACACCTCGCAGCCCTCGGTGACCAGACAGTTTTTCACCTTTGCGCCCGCGGCGATATAGTGCGGCGTTTCGCCGGGATTACGCCCGTAAATGCGCCAGCCTTTATCGTACAAATCGATCGGCATGGGCATCTGCAGCAGATCCATGTTGGCGGTCCACAGACTTTCGATGGTACCGACGTCCTTCCAGTACCCGTCGAAATCGTACGCGAACATCCGCTGGTTTTCCGCCATCATGTTGGGGATGATGTTCTTGCCGAAATCGTTGTTGGATCCCTCCACCCCGGCATCCTTGGTGAGGTAATGCAAAAGCTTATCCCAGCGGAAAATATACACACCCATGCTCGCCTTGTTGTTCTTGGGCTTGGGCGGTTTCTCCTCAAACTCGTAGATCCGGTTCTCGGCGTCCGTGTTCATAATGCCAAAGCGCGGCGCCTCCTCCCAGGGTACCTCGCGCACGGCGATGGTGGCGTCGGCTTCCGTTTCGATGTGGTAATTGAGCATCGCGCTGTAATCCATCTTATAGATGTGGTCACCCGCCAGTATCAGCACATGGTCGGGGTCGAACTGGCGGATAAAGGCGATGTTCTGGAAAATCGCGTTCGCCGTTCCGGAGTACCATTCGCCCTGCTTGCCTTTCACATAGGGCGGCAGCACATAGATGCCGCCATGCGCCAGGTCCAGGTCCCACGGCGATCCGCTGCCGATATAGGAATTGAGTTCCAGCGGCTGGTACTGCGTCATCACGCCGACGACGTCGATGCCGCTGTTGGTGCAGTTAGACAGCGGGAAATCGATAATCCGGTACTTGCCGCCGTAGGGAATGGCGGGTTTGGCCATATCCTCGGTTAAAATTCCCAGCCGGCTGCCCTGCCCGCCCGCCAGCAGCATTGCGATACAGCGCTTTTTCTTCATGAGGCTTCCTCTCCTTCGGTAGGTTTTTTATCCTGCAGTATCGGGGTTTCTTCCGCGTCCGCGGCGGCTTTTATTTTCTCGTACACAAAATAGCAGCAGCTTAATGGTGGCACACAAATGTCCGCGTAATGCGGGAAGCTGTTAAAGCCTCCCTCCCGCGTGGCAATCTCGCAGGCGTTGTACTGGTCGCTACCGCCAAACAGTTTGCGGTCGGAATTGAACACCTCGCAGAGCGTGCCCTTGAGCGGCAGCCCGATGCGGTAAATGGGGTGGAACACAGGGGTGAAGTTCGCCACGCAGAGGATCGACCTGCCCGCGCCGTCCGTGCGCAGGAAGGCGAGCACGCTGTTGTCCGTATCGCTGGCGGTAATCCACTGGAACCCGTCCCACGAATCTTCCACCTCGTAAAGCGCGGGGGTGCTTGTGTAGAAGTGGTTGAGCGCCTTCACGCAGGCCTGCACCTGCGGGTGGCGGTCGTACGAAAGCAAAAACCAGTCCAGCTGATCGTCGTACTTCCACTCGATAAACTGGGCAAACTCCCCGCCCATGAACAAAAGCTTCTTGCCCGGGTGCGCCATGGTATAGGCGTACACCGTCCGCAGCCCCGCGAACTTCTGCCACAGGTCGCCGGGGTTTTTATCCAGCATGCTGTGCTTGCCGTGCACCACCTCGTCGTGCGAGAGGGGCAGGACATAGTTTTCCGAAAACGCGTAGAACATAGAAAATGTTAATTTATCGTGGTGATAGCGGCGGTGAACCGTTTCCTTTTTCAGGTAGCTTAAAATATCGTTCATCCAGCCCATATTCCACTTAAACCCGAACCCGAGCCCGCCCAGATACGTCGGCGCGGTAACCATCGGGTAGGCGCTGGCTTCCTCGGCGATCATCATCACGCCGGAAAAATCGTGATACACGGTCTCGTTTAAGCGGCGCAGGAAGCGGATGGCGTCGATGTTCTCCCGCCCGCCGTACTCGTTGGGCAGCCACTGCCCCTGCTCCTTACAGAAATCGTAGTACAACAGGCCGGACACCGCGTCCACCCGCAGCCCGTCGGCATGGAACACGTCCAGCCAGAAACAGGCGTTGGACAACAGAAAGCTGCATACCTCGCCGCGCCCGAAATCAAACAGCATTGTGCCCCACTGCGGAATCTCGCCGCGCTTGGGGTCGGGGTGGTTGTAAAGCGGCGTGCCGTCCAGCCGGAAAAGCCCCGCCTCGTCCCGCGGGAAGTGCGCGGGCACCCAGTCCAGTATCACCCCGATGCCCGCCTGATGACAGAGATCGATCAATTCCATCAGCTGTTTGGGCGTGCCGAAGCGCGACGTGGCGGCGTAGAAGCCCAGCACCTGATACCCCCACGACATGTCCAGCGGGTGTTCCATCACGGGCAGCAGCTCGATATGCGTATACCCCATCCCGGTCACGTAGGGTACGAGCGTTTCGGCAAACTCCAGATACGAAAGCAGGCTGCCGTCCTCGTGCCGCCGCCAGGAGCCGATATGCACCTCGTAAATGTTGATTGGGTTTTGGTATGGGTTGAACGTCGAGCGGCGTTTCATCCATTCCTGATCCTGCCAGGCATACCCGTCCAGATCGTACAGGCGGCTGCCTGTCTGCGGCCTCAGTTCGGCGAAAAAAGCATACGGGTCGGCCTTCAGGCGAAGCTCGCCGTCCGCGCCCAATATCGCGTATTTATACACGGGAACCCCGTCGCCGGGCGCATCCCGCAGCACTTCCTCTTCAGGCAGGCGCAGCTCCCATGTGCCGTCGTGCTGCTTTTGCATGGGGTGCCTGTGATCATCCCAGCCGTTGAAGCTGCCTACGAGCGAAACCCGGCCGGCATTGGGCGCCCACACGCAGAAATGCCATTTTCGGGTTCTGCCTTCCATGCAGGGGTGCGCACCCAGCATTTCGTACGCGCGGCGGTTTGTCCCCTGATGGAAGGCATCGCGGACCGATTGGGAGGGCGGATTGTACTTCATCAGTCGTTTCCCTTCCTGTTCATTCAAAGGATAACAATAAAGCCGCTTGGTGCCTCTTTGCCAAGGGCGCTGTGCGGATTATTCGCTGCTCGTTCTCCTCTGCGTTCATTGTATGATACACAGCGCACTTTCGTCAAGGTGTTTCTTTGTGAAGAAGCTGCCAAATGGGTGTAATAAACCACGTTACGCCGCGATTCCAGGCAAAACCATTCTTTACATTCCGATGAAAACATTGTAATATGAACCAATCAGAGTAACCGAGGTATACCGTATGATCACCATGATTGTCAACCCTGTTTCCGGTGCGGGGCACGCCAGCGTCGTCGGTGAAAAAGCAGCCGCGTTTCTAAAAAAGCTCAACATCGAGTTTACCCTTCGCATTACGGAGGCCGTCGGCCACGCCACCGAGCTTGCAAAACAGGCGGCGGAGCGCGGCGACAAAACCGTGATCGCTGTAGGCGGCGACGGCACGGTGAACGAAGTAGCCGCCGGGCTTATCGGCACGGATACGGCGCTGGGCATCGTTCCGGCTGGCAACGGCAACGATTTCGCCAAGGCGCTGGGCGTACCCAAAAGCTGGGACGCGGCGCTTGACTATCTGCTAAAGAACGCGCCCCGCCGCGTGGACACGGGCTGGGCGAACGACCGCTTTTTCATCAATATCTGCGGCACGGGCTTTGACGTGATGGTACTGGAAAACATGCTCAAGGTCAAGGAGCGCCTGCGCGGCAAGCTGCCCTACCTGTACGGCATTTTCGTCACGCTGACGCGCTTCAAGTCCATTCCGATGCGGATAGAAACCGCAGAGGGCGTCCTGATCGAGAAACCCTGCGCGCACTTTTCCATCGCAAACGGGCAGTATTTCGGCAGCGGAATCCGCATCATGCCGCTGAGCAGTTACGACGACGGCATGTTTGATATTCTGGTGATCGACGCGCTTTCCCGCTGGAAGATTTTCATAAATCTCCCCTCGCTTTTGAACGGAACGATCATCAAAAAACCTTTTTGCCACCATTACCGCACGAAGGAATGCACACTCTCCGCGCCGGGCATGCACTTAAACCTCGACGGGGAGATCGTCGCCGCCGACCGGGTGAAGTTCACCTGCAATCCGGCGTCGCTGCTGGTGCATCACGCACAGGCATAATATCGGATGCAGGAGTTTGCATGCGCGCGGAGAAGTTATCCTTGTATATTGAGTAAGTCCGGCAGAGTAACGGAGTGATGACCATGCCTAAGACGAGATTATCCAGCCGTATCAAGCTTGCGTTTCTGGGAATTATGGAAGCGCTGGGCGCCGCAGCCTCGCACATGGCGAGCAACGCAAAGCTGCGCGTGGCGGAAATCAATCTGCAATCCCGCCGCCACGAGATATTTACCGAGTTCAGCCTGCAGGCGTTCGAAATGTGGCACAACGGCGTAAAGCTGCCCAAGGAATTATCCGATATGTTCACGGAGATTTCGGAGATCGACGACAAGCTGAGCATCCTGCGCGCGCAGAAATACGCCAAGGTCAGGATCGACGCCGAGGAAACCGTCGCCGCCGGCGAAGTAGTTCCGCCCGCCGGGGAGGAAAAGAACGGCCTCGTATGCACGCCTCCGGCCGAAAAACCGGCCGCGCCGGAAGAGCCGAAGAAACCGGCAACCTCTACCCGAAAACCCGCCAAACCTAAACCGGAGGAGTGACGGGAAGCGTTTCCGCAATTAAAAAAGGGCTATTGCGCCGCATGCGCCATAGCCCTGTTGATTATCTGTGAGTATTCCTTCCCTGTGCAGCGAAAACCGTTTTTTGCGGATAACTGTTATTTTATGCCCTGTTCAACGAAGGCCAGCCTTTTTCAGTAATAAATACATGCAGCGGCAGCCGGAAATGAGTGATATACGTGGACTATGCCTTTTCCCTCGCGCGGGAAGCCGACGCGCCCGCCGTGTTCGCGCTGTACCGCGGCATGATCGGCACGCCTGGCTGCACCTGGAGCGACGACTACCCGGATACAGAGATCGTGCTTCGCGATATCCGCACCGATTCGCTGTACGTTCTCAAAGACTCGCGGGGGCAGCTCATCGCCGCCGCCGCGGCAGGCCCTGACGACGAGCTGAAGGATCTGCCCTGGGATTTGGAAAACCCCTGCGAGCTCGCGCGCGTCGCCGTCGCCATCACCCATCAAAACAAAGGCGTCGGCACCTATCTCCTCAGGCAAGTCATCGCCGCCGTGAAAGCCCGCGGCTTCGGCGGCATTCGCATGCTCGTGAGCATCCACCATCCCCACGCCCTCGCGCTGTACGATAAGAACGGGTTTCAAAGGCTTGATACCGTGCACATGTACGGGCATGACTTCTACCGGTATCAGATGGCGTTTCAATCATATCCCAAAAGGCCTTCCGGCATATCGTTATAAAAGTACTTGTCCTATTTCATTTCGTAATGTAACATATTTTAACAGCTTTTACTTTAGCCTCTGATCGGCGATTTGATAGACTCTGTCGTCATCCCTTACCGATATAACGATCACACACATGCGTTCGTCCACACGCTCCAGATAGTACACAATTCGAAGGCCTGCGTCTCTAAGTTTGATTTTCAGCAATCCTGTGAGGTTTCTTCCGCCAATATTCCCAAGCGGTTTCCCGTAACCACCCTCTGATTGTGGTACGGGATTTCCCGAAACTTTCCGGATGCTTTTCAGTACAAGAAGGCGCTGCGCGTTATCCAACTCCTGAAGGTCACGCAGCGCTTCTTCTCTATATACGATTTTCCAGCTCATTCCAGAGATACCTCGGCATCAGCGAGTTCTTTATCCGAAATACCAAGGGATGTCATTACTTCGTTTTCGCTGTATACCTTGGCGTCTGGGTTTGACAATCTCGTCGCCGCTTCTTTGAAAAGCTGCAAATCTTCAAGTTCATCCATGATGACGGTATACTCTTCCGGGCTGACCAGAAAGCAGGTCGGCGTATTGTTTTTCAATACGACTTTTGTTCCGCTGGCAATGACTTCGTCAAAGATTTTTGACGCTTCTCCCCGGTTAAACCGCGAGACTGGTATGATATTATTTATCACGGTTTTCAATGCGAGA
>JBDRTL010000123.1:0-4900 GCA_043824045.1 Bacillota bacterium | reverse complement strand
GGTGATACGATAGGATTTATATCTAGCAGGTCCGATAGGGATTTCATCCCTACCACCCTGACAAGGGCTTTGCCCTTGTCCCATCATTGGCCGCGCATTGCGCGGCCAATGATGAAACCTATGATATCTATACCCTGAAATTAAGTTTGAAGATCTTCCGTTCTAAATAAAGCTAATTATTTGCCTGTTCCGTTAGAATAGTACGTTCCATCCTCTTTGTTTCAACACGCAGGATTCACGGTATACGTGAATCCTGCTATGTTTTGCAGGAATTCAACCCATGAATACGGAATACTACAAGGCAAGCGATGACGAAAGAACACGCTAGATGGCGTGCTGGATTTCCGTCAGGTTGGTGCCTGAAAATCCGAAGTAGTAGCAGAGCTACGTCGAGGATTTGAAGGCCCAAGATGGCGGAAATGAAGCCGTCAGCTTGCGCGGTTTTTCGTCTGAGATTGCCTAAAAAGGGGGGGACGCGCATGGAAATTCGCAAACAGTGGGAAGCGCTCGAACGGGAATGGCTGTCTCCCCTCGCGGTGAAAAGCGCGGAATCCAAGGGCCGGGTGAAGCCCGAGCCGCAGTGCGAGTTCCGCACCGTGTTCCAGCGCGACCGCGACCGGATCATCCACTGCAAAAGCTTCCGGCGGCTAAAGCAGAAAACGCAGGTGTTCCTCGCCCCCAAGGGCGACCACTACCGCACGCGCCTGACGCATACGCTGGAGGTAGCGCAGGTGGCGCGCACGCTGGCGCGGGCGCTGAAGCTCAACGAGGACCTGACCGAAGCCGTCGCTTTGAGCCACGATCTGGGGCATACGCCGTTTGGGCATATCGGGGAAGCCACGCTGAACCGGCTGATGCCGGAAGGTTTTAAGCACAACGAGCAGAGCCTGCGCATGGTGGACGTTTTGGAAAACGACGGGGAAGGGCTTAACCTCACCTACGAAGTCCGCGACGGCATCCTTACCCATTCGGGCGACCAAAAACCCGCGTCGCTCGAAGGCTGGTGCGTGCGCCGCGCCGACCGCATCGCCTACATCAACCACGATATCGACGACGCCGTCCGCGGCGGGATTATCAAACCGTCCGATCTGCCGGCCGACTGCCTCAGGGTGCTGGGCGATACCCACAGCAAACGCATCAACACGATGATTTCCGATATCCTGGCGAACGCCCCCAAGACGGGACGGGTGGAGATGTCCAAAGAGATTGCGGAAGCGACCGACAAGCTTCGGGATTTCCTGTTTGAGCACGTGTACCAGGACAGCTGGCGCGACGAAGAGGAAACGCGCTGCGATTTCGTTTTAACCACCCTGTTTGATTACTACGGAAGGCATCCCGAGCAGATGCCCGGCGAATATATGGCCGTGGCAAGGGCGGAAGGCACCAATCGCGGCGTGTGCGATTTCCTCGCCTGCATGACCGACGGCTATATCATCGATTTGTTTACCCAGCGCTTTGTTCCCAAGTATTTTTCCGTCGAATCCTGATTTGCTTTCCTATATTGCGTCAACGCCCCGTTATTGCGCGGTGCGGCAGGAAAGCACGGCCGCGCGGCGAATGACAGCAGAGGTGTGAAATGACCAGATATCCTACGGCATGGCTGGATGAGCTGCGCATGCGCGCGGATATCGTAGAGATTATATCGTCCTACGTACCGCTGAAGAAAACCGGGCACCGCTACACCGGCCTGTGCCCGTTTCACAACGAAAAAACGCCATCGTTCAGCGTAGACGCCCAAAAGCAGCTGTATTACTGCTTTGGCTGCAAAGCGGGCGGCAGCGTGATCCAGTTTGTGATGGAAATCGAGCATCTGAACTTCCAGGAGGCCGTCGCCCTGCTGGCCGAGCAGCTGCGCATGCCGCTGCCGGAGGTGCAAAACGACCCCGGCTATGAAAAGCGGCGCTCCCTGAAAGAGCGGATCTACCTGGCCAATCAGGCCGCCGCCCGATTGTACCACCACAACCTCTGGGAACCGCAGGGCGAGCCGATCCTCAAATACCTGCAAAACCGCGGGCTGACCGACGCCGTGATCCGGCGCTTCGGCATCGGTGCGGCGACGGAGAACCTCCGCATCGGCGACGCGCTGGAAAAGGAAGGCTATTCCAAAGACGAACTGCTGGCCGCGGGGCTCATCCGCAAGCGCGACCAGCGGACGGGGGACATGTTCTACCAGCGCGCGATCTTCCCCATCATCGACACGTACGGGAACGTTTTGGGCTTCGGCGGGCGCGCCATGGGCGACGCGCAGCCCAAGTACTTGAACACCGCCGATACCCCGGCCTTCAACAAGCGCCAGCACGTGTTCGCGGCCAACCTCCTGCGCAAGGAAAAGGGTTTAAAGCGCGTCATCCTGGTGGAGGGGTACATGGACGTGGTCGCGCTTTCGCAGTTTAACATTACGGGCGCGGCGGCGACGCTTGGCACGGCGCTGACTCCGGAGCAGGCCAGGCTGCTTTCCCGCTTCGCGCCGGAAATCCACCTGTGTTACGACGGCGATTCCGCGGGGCAAAACGCCATCCTGCGCGGTTTGGGCGTGCTGGAAAGCCAGCAGGTGAAGACCCGCGTGCTGGATATCCCCGGCGGGCTCGATCCCGACGAGTTCATCCGCCTGCACGGCGCGGACGCGTTCGGAAACTTGAAGCCCCTCTCCCCCGTCGGCTACCGCATCCGGCGGGAACGGGAGAAGTACGACCTTTCCCAGGAGGAAGGGCGCACCGAATACGCCAAGGCCTGCGCGAAAATCCTGAAAGCCGTGCGCGAGCCTGTGGAACTGGAAAACCATTTAAAGCTCCTCGCCGTGGATACGGGCTACACGCGCGAAGTGCTTTTGCAGCAGATGGGCGCCACCAAAGAAACCCGCAACACCTACACACCCAGGCGCAGCGGCCTGCGCCGCGCCGCAAAGGACGAAAAACCCGTCGATATGCCCGCAAGCACCGTGCTCGCGCTTTTATCGGCGGGAAAGCTGCCCAAAGACGTAGTCTCCTCCCGCGATTTTGACGATCCTGATCTGCGGCTGATCGCGGAAGCGATTTTAAACGGCCAAAGCCTCGGCGCGCTGCTGGACGAACACGCGACCGACTCCCTGCGCCAGGCCGTGGGCGCGATCATGCGCATTGAAATCGACGATGAGAACGCCATGAATATGGCACAGGAATGCTATGAACAGGTCAAACGCTCGAAACTGGAAAAAGAACTAGAGGAAATTGAACGGCGCGTGCAGAATGTATCCAATGAGGACCCGCAAAAACAGGCGCAGCTGCGGCGGTCGATGGAAATCATGCAGCAGCTCAAGGCCCTGAAGCTATCCCGCAAGAGCCCTTTTGAATCCGTGAAGGAGTGATGATGTTGAGCAACAATTCGCCCGAGGCGATCAAGTTGAAACTCAACGAGCTTTACGAAGACGCCAAAAGCAAAGGCACGGTCACCCGCGACGAAGTCGCCTCCCAGGTGATGGAGCTGGAGATCGACGCCGACCAGATAACCAAAATTTATGAAACGCTTGAAAACATGGGCGTTGACGTTGTCAACGAATTTGATCCCGTGCCGGCCGATGAGATTATCGAGCCTGAGAAGATCGACTTGAGCGTCCCCGAGAATATCTCGGTGGACGATCCCGTGCGCATGTACTTAAAGGAGATCGGCAAGGTTCCGCTTTTGACCGCCGAGGAAGAGATCGACATCGCCAAGCGCATGGAGGCGGGCGACGAGAGCGCCAAGCAGAAGCTCACCGAAGCCAACCTCCGCCTCGTGGTGTCCATCGCCAAGCGGTACGTGGGCCGCGGCATGCTGTTTCTGGATTTGATTCAGGAGGGCAACCTCGGGCTGATCAAAGCCGTGGATAAGTTTGATTACCGCAAGGGGTACAAGTTCTCCACATATGCCACCTTGTGGATTCGGCAGGCAATCACCCGCGCGATCGCCGATCAGGCGCGCACCATCCGCATCCCCGTGCACATGGTGGAGACCATCAACAAATTGATCCGCGTTTCCCGGCAGCTTTTGCAGGAGTACGGGCGCGAGCCCACCCCGGACGAAGTCGCCAAGGTGATGAACATCTCCGAAAACAAGGTGCGCGAGATCATCAAGATCGCGCAGGAGCCCGTATCGCTGGAAACCCCGATCGGCGAGGAAGAGGACAGCCATCTGGGCGATTTTATCCCCGACGACGAAGCGCCCGCCCCCGCCGAAGCCGCCAGCTTCACGCTGATGAAAGAGCAGCTATTGGCGGTGCTTGATACGCTCACCCTGCGCGAGGAGCGCGTGCTCAGGCTCCGTTTCGGCCTGGACGACGGACATCAGCGAACGCTGGAGGAGGTCGGCCGCGTGTTTGAAGTCACGCGCGAGCGCATCCGTCAAATCGAAGCCAAAGCGCTTCGCAAGCTCCGCCACCCCAGCCGCTCCAAGAAACTCAAGGACTATCTGGAGTAGGGGGAAACCATGTCGGAAGGCAGATCCAGCGGGAATACGGCACGGATGATGAAAACGGACAAGCGGCTTCGCGCGGCCGCCGATTGGGTGGAGCCCTGCTATTTCATCGCCGATATCGGGTGCTACCACGGACGGCTCGGCGCGATGCTGCTTTTGGAGAATCGGGCCAAACATCTGATCGCTTCCGACATCAGCGAAAAATCCCTGGAAAAAGCGCGGCACTGCCTGCACCGGCACGGGCTGACGGGCAGGGCGGAGTTTTTTGTTGCCGACGGGCTGGCGGCGATCGACCGGCCGGTGGATACGGTCTGCATCCTCGGCATGGGCGGCGAAACGCTGAGCGGTATCCTGCTTCGCGGGCAGGACAGGCTCCACGGCGCCATGCTGGTGCTGGGCGCGCACACCAACCAGTATATCGTGCGCAAGACCCTCCAGGCCATCGGCTACCGTTTGGCCAACGAGCAGGTGG
>JBDRTL010000122.1:0-5986 GCA_043824045.1 Bacillota bacterium | reverse complement strand
TGAGCGTACACCCCAGCGCGACCGTGACAGAGATTGCCGGCCGCGTAGGTTACAATTCCAGCCAGACGCTGATACGCATATTCAAGCGCTATGAAGGTATCACGCCCGGTCAGTATCAGGCAAACCTGCACGCCAAAAGCTCCGACAGCGAACCGGATCAAAACCCGGAAGATCGGGCGTAAGCGGCGTTTTCATTGGCGGAATGCGGAACTCCTCGCGGGCGCGGGTCGCTTTCACCCGTTTTTTTTGTTTTCCTGCCGCGCTCCCTGCGCCGGATAAAAAAAGCGCATCAGGCGCAAAAAAACGATATATTGGTCAAATTCATACCAGAATATATATCATTCCATCGCAAATATTCAATATTTACAGATCAACAGATAAAACTTATTGTAGAAAACAGAGAAGGGTATCCGCAACAGAGGCGGAGCTCGCTTTACTTTTAAAAACTGAAAGGAGCCCGGAATTATGCTAAAAAAAATTCTTCCTATCATTCTCGCGCTGACTCTCGTGATGACGGCGGGCATCGGCTTTGCCGAGACCAGCGAGAAATCCATCGCGGAAATCGCGCAGATGGCCACCAAAATTGAACGCGTAACGGACGAGCCCGTGACATTGACGATTTGGATGGATATTTCCTCCCACGACGTCTCCAACATCATCGGCGATCTCCAGACCAACATGGACATCCTGAAAGTCCTGGAGGAGAAGACCGGCGTGCACATCGAACTGATGCTGGCCCCCGTGGGCGAAGCGGAAACCAGCTTTTCGCTGATGCTTGCGTCCGGCAACTACGCCGATATCGTCATCGGCTTTGACAACTACTACGCAAAGGGCGGCGACGCCGCAATTGAGGAAGGCATCATCTACAACCTCAAGGATCTGGTGGCTGCGAACGCCCCCAACTACGAGGCCGTGCGCAACGCCTCCGCATACCGTGCGCTTGGCACGGTGACCGACCTTGGCAATATGCCCTATTTCTGCGAGCCCACCTACATGGACAATCCCGGCCTGACCTACGGCGGCACGATCATCCGTCAGGATCTGCTGGATAAACTGGGCATGGATATGCCCGTGACGTTTGACGACTGGCACACATACCTTACCCGCTGCAAAGACGAGTACGGCATGACCCGCGGCTTGGGGATGGCTTATGCTGGCATCAGCAAGTACAACGCATTCAACGCCGCTTTCGGCTTCATGATGCAGAACCCCGCCGATTCCGCGCCTCCCGTGTTCCAGGTGGACGGCGTTGTGCAGTACGGCCCGCTGACCCCGGGATTCAAGGACTATGTCACCCTGATGGCCCAGTGGTATGCCCAAGGCCTCATCGACCCGGATTTCACCTCCACGATCACCTTTGACGACGGCATCGCCATGGTCTCAAGCGACCTGTGCGCAGCAACCAGCGAGCACGGCGGCGTTATTGGCTACGCCAACATGCTGGGCGGCGCCGTCAACCCCGATTTCACCTTCGTCGCCGCGCCTGATCCTGCGCTCACCGAGGGCGACCAGCTGCACGTCGGCTATATGAAAGGCGGCGCGGGCCTTGGCAAGGTCGCCGCGATCACCACTGCCTGCGAGAACCCCGAAATCGCCGTGAAGTTCATCGATCAGCTCTACTCAGACGAAGGATTCCTGTTGTGCAACTACGGCACCGAAGGCAAAACCTATAACCTCGTGGACGGCGTGCCGGTATACACCGATCTGGTCGCCAACAACGAAAAGGGCACCATCACGGATATGCTGTGCGCATACGCCGCCCCGATCATCTGGCCGTTCGTGTCCGTGCTTGGACGCGACGATGTTTCCACCGCCGGCGAGATGGCCGCGGTATGGGATACCAACAACGATTATTCCTATTGCTTCCCCAGCGGCGTTACCCTCAACGCGGAAGAAAAAGAAGTCTATTCCGATTTCTATCCAGAAATCAAGTCCTACGTCGAAGAGATGACCGTTATGTTCATCATGGGCCTGGAGCCGCTGGAAAACATCGACAGCTTCCTTGCGACGCTGAATTCCCTGGGCGTGCAGGACGTCGTGGCCGCATACCAGAGCGCGTACGACCGTTACGTCAGCCGCTGATCACACGCAATGCCTGAAGCATAACCCTTCGCTAGCCGGGCGTACCGTAAAATCCGGGACGCCCGGTTAGCCTTCGAAACCGGTCCGCGCATTCCAAATAATCCGCTGCCACGCAGCCTGCGCCGGAGGAGAGAACGACATGAAATGGAAATATCTCGCCGCCAACTATCGTTCGAACAAGCTGCTGTACTGGATGATTCTTCCGGTCGTTTGCTTTGTTTTCCTGTTCAGCTATGTCCCGATGTTCGGGCTGACTATGGCTTTTCAGGATTACTCCCTGGTGAAGGGAATCCTTGGAAGCAAATGGGTCGGGTTTGAGAACTTTGCCGATTTTTTCAACAGCATGTATTTTTTCCGCACGTTCCGCAACACCATTGTGCTGAGCCTGCTGGATTTGCTGTTCTCATTCCCGGCTCCCATCATTCTGGCGCTGATGCTCAACGAGGTCAAGCGCCTGCGGTACAAAAGGCTCGTGCAAACCGTCAGCTATATGCCGCACTTTATCTCCATGATCGTGGTGGCCGGCCTGATCATCGAGTTCACCAACTCCGGCGGCGCAATCTCCTCCGTCGCCACCTCCCTGGGCGGCTCGGCAACAAGCTACATCACCCTGCCGCAATACTTCCGGCCGATTTTCATCATATCGGAGATCTGGCAGCACATCGGCTTTAACTCCATCATTTATCTGGCGGCGCTTTCGGGCATCAGCGAAGAGCTGTATGAGGCCGCCAGGATTGACGGCGCCGGCCGCTTCCGCCAGATGCTCAACGTGACGCTGCCCGGAATCATGCCCACGATCATCATCATGTTCATCCTGCGCTGCGGCGCAATCATGAACCTGAATTTCGAGAAAGTGCTGCTTTTATATGCCCCGTCTACCTACGAGACCGCCGATATTATCACGACGTATGTGTACCGCATCGGCATCATCAAACAGAAAATCGGCTACAGCACGGCCGTGGGCCTGTTTAACTCGCTGGTCAGCTTTCTGCTGGTGTTGACCGCCAACAAGATCAGCAAAACCTATACCGAAACAAGCTTGTTCTGAGGAGGCGCAGGCTATGAAAATGAAAGAATCGCTCGGCCGCAAAACATACCTGCTCATCAATGCGCTGCTCCTTGGAATCGTCGGCTTCGTGTGCCTGGCGCCGATGCTGCACGTGCTGAGCTGCTCGATATCGGACCCCGCCACGCTCGCGCGCATCCGCGGTTTTCACCTGTGGCCGATCACGCCGTATTCCTTTGAAGGCTATAAGGCGGTGCTGGGGTACCAAAGCATCCTTACCGGCTATTCCAACACGATTTTCTACGTGGCGGCCGGCGTCGCTATCAACCTTACCCTCACCACAGTCGCCGCGTACGTCCTCTCCCGCAGGCGGTTCATGCCCGCCAACGTCATCATGCTGTTCATCGCGTTCACGATGCTCTTTAACGGCGGCCTGATCCCCAACTATCTGCTGATAATCAATCTCGGACTGATCAACAACCGTTTGGCCGTCCTGCTGCCGGCCGCATTCAACGCCTTCAATCTCGTGATCATGCGCACGTCGTTTCGGGAGATTCCGGACGCGCTGGAAGAATCCGCCCGGCTGGACGGAGCCAACGACCTGCAGATCCTGTGGCACATCATCATCCCCGTTTCCAAAGCCACAATCGCCGTCATCACGCTGTTCGTCGCCGTGGCGATTTGGAACTCCTGGTTTACGGCTTCCATCTTCCTGACCGACCACGGCAAATGGCCGCTGCAGCTGTTCCTGCGCGAGATCCTCATCAACAACTCCCAGCGCAGCCTGAACACCGGCGTGAAAGCCTCCGCAATGGCCCAGCAAACGCTGGTGAAATACTGCATCATCGTGGTCGCCACGCTGCCGATCCTGTTTATCTATCCCTTCCTGCAAAAGTATTTCGTGAAGGGCGTTATGATCGGCTCCATAAAAGGATAAGGATACGAAACATGTCGTTTGAAGAAAAAAGGCCGGACAAACTCCTGAACAAACAGTATGTGATGTTTTCCCTGATCAACCTGATCGTTTCCATCAGCTTTTCCATGGTATCCACGACGATCTCCAAATACGCGTATTCCGTGGGCACAACGGTTGCCGTAGCCGGAGCCGTCGCGGGCGTGTTTTCCATCTCCGCGCTGATCGTGCGGCCTTTCAGCGGCGTGATCAGCGACCGGATGAACCGGAAAACCCTGCTGGTGATATCCACCTTAGCCATGGCCGTCTGTACTTTTTTTTACGGCCTTGTGTCCGATACGGGGATGCTGTTTTTGCTCCGCATTCTGCACGGCGCGGCGTTTTGCGTATCAAGCACGGTCAACATGGCGATGATCCCCGCTTTTTCGCCTAAAGACCGCGTGGGCGAGGCCGTAAGCTATTTCGGCCTGAGCCAGACGCTTGCGGTTTTTATCGGGCCGTCGCTGGGCCTTGCGCTGGCGGATGCGGGCGGCTTTCCCCTCAACTTCATGATAGCGGCGGTGATCGTAGCCGCTGGCGGGGTAATCGCGCTGCTGATGGATTTCCAGGGAACCCAGGTTACCGTTTTATCGGAAGCGCGCGGAAAGTTCAGCATTCGCCTGAAGGACATCGTCGCCACCGAGAGCCTGATCTTCGCCGGGATCAACATCGCCATGGCCGCGACCAGCGGCGTGGAAAACAGCCTGATCGCGCTGTACGGGGCGGCGGCCGGCATGGGGAATATCGGGTGGTATTTCACGCTGAGCGCCGTTGCGCTGATCATCTCGCGGCTCGCGTTTGGCAAGCTGGCGGACAGGCGCGGCCTGCCCCTGGCGATGTACCTGGGCACGGGGCTGATGATCGTCGGCTTTTTGCTGCTTTGGAATCTTACGGCGGTCTGGATGCTGGCCGCTTCCGCGGTCATCAAAACGGTGGGCTCGGGAATCGTGCGCCCGGCCGTGCAGGCGGAATGCATCAAATCCGTCCCGCCGGACAAGCGCGGCGCGGCGGCGTCAACGTTCTACATCGGCTCGGATATCGGCCAGGGCGTCTCTCCCTGGCTGGCCGGCCAGATTGTAGATTCGTCCGGCGGCAATTACGGCCTGGCTTTCAGCGCGCTCGCGGCGCCGCTGGCGCTGGCCGCCTTCCTGTTCGCGATTTTTTATAAAAAGCGTAAAGGCGCAATTCATCCGGCATAGGCTGCTGATCTGCTGACGCAAAATTGAACAAAAACACCGATGCTTTTCCGGGGGCACGCATTGTTTCACTTTGATTTCAGGTTATGCCTGTAAAACCACGTCATGGAGTTATACAAGTTTGGATTGGTTACACTAAATCGGACAGAAAAATAAGGTCATGGTAGAATAACGGAAACATATAGGAGGAGTATACCATGACAGGAAGACGGACAAGGCGAACCTACGGCGAGGAGCAGAAGAAACAGCTTGTGGAGCTGTTCAACCACGGGAAACCAAGGAGCGAGATCATCCGGGAATACGACCTGACGGCTTCAGCCTTCGACAAATGGGTGAAACGGATCAACGCAACCGGATCCAGCCATGAGAAAGATAACCGCACGCCGGAAGAACTGGAGCTGCTGAAACTTCGCAAAGAGAACCAGCAGCTGCGGATGGAGAATGACGTCCTAAAGCAAGCGGCGCTGATATACGCACGAAAGTAGTTGTGATACGAGCCAATGCCCACAAGTACTCTATATCAGCGCTGTGCCGGTGCTTAGGCATTGCACGCAGCACATATTACTACGAATGCCGAGGCCGGCCGGATGAGCGGGATTTAGCAGAGGTTGTTCAGAACGCGTATGACGAGAACCGCCCTGTATATGGCCAGCGCAAGCTCAAGCACGCACTGCTGCGGAAGGGTTGGGCCGTATCCAGGCGGAAGATCGGACGGATCATGAAGCTTCGGGGTCTGGTATCCGCCTACAC
>JBDRTL010000121.1:0-2345 GCA_043824045.1 Bacillota bacterium | reverse complement strand
TCGTAAAAGAGCGAAGCTTCCGCAATGCTGACCGCGGCGATCAGCAGGCAAAGCGCTATCACCGGGTCGCGGAATGCGCCCTTGCGGGCCGTGAGGAGCAGCGCAAACAGCGGGAACGCGGCCATCATCCCCCTGTTGCGGATGGAGTCGAGAAACCGCGCAAGCGACAGCGACACGGAAATCCCGCTTGTATAGGGCACTACCACGCCCGTATAGTACAGGTACTGCATCAGGAAGAAAAGCGCCGCCGGTAGGAAACCCAGGACGATTTGCAAAAAGAAGCGCCAATGCCTCGGGTTTTTGATCAAGAGAACCAGGAAATACACGCCGCAGGCGGGCAGAAACGCCTGCATGAAGGTGGGCTTGCACACGACGCTGAACAAGAGGAACGCCGCGAGAAGAAGCACTTTTTTCCATGGCAGCGCTACGGCGGAGTCGGGGTTTATTTTTCGCAGCGCCTCAACTGTATAAACGCAGTGCGCCGTATAGAACACGCATAAAAGCGAGGAAAGCGTGGCCACGATCTGCGTGGGATTGTGCCAAACGGTCGGCGAGCCGATGCCGATATACACCGCCGGGTTGACCGGCGTGATGCGGATCGCGGTCACGAACATCACAATCAGCGCCGCGAGCGTCGCAAGCTTTACGGAGGCTTCCGGCGCCAGATACAGCGAGATAATCCGCTGCGCGAGCAAAAACCCCAGCATTTTATATACGACGCACACCGCGGCCGCCGCCCAGTCAAAGGGCACGCCGAGCTGATACAGCACCACGAAGTTCAGGTGCCAGAACGGATAGGCGATGCGGCTGGTGATGGAGTGCGGATCCAGAAAATTAAAGCCTGAGGCGGTGACGGCGTGCAGGTGGATATCGCTTTGCCCGTTGGCCGCCTCCCAATAGTAAATATAGGTTACGGCGACGAGCAGCAGTGAAAACGTGACCCGGAAAAAACCGTCAAAGCTGGATTTCTGCCCGTACCGGCGCAGGTCGCGGTTGCGCTGCACGATATCAACGTTCATCGGAAGCCTCCCCGGATGTTTTCGCCTGCAATTTGCGCAGTGTCTCCCGCTCGTTTTCGGCCATCGCTTCGATGCGCTTTTGCAGCGTGTCCACAATGCGCATCTTTTCATCGTTTGCGGGCGCGTCGGGATTGTACACGATGCCCTCGCCGAAGGTGAGCGTTTTCAGCTTCTTGGACGCGTAGGTGGGAACGAACACGGCGATTTTTTTCGCCTTTGCGTACAGCGCGGGCGCGATCAGCGCAAAGCCTGTGTGCAGGTCGCCGATTCCCTCGTCCACGTAGCCGCGTTCGCCTGGCTTGGCGGTGTCGCCGCGCTCGGGGAAGATCAGCAGATTGTCGCCCGCCTGCATCGCTTCGATCGTCAGCCGGAAGGTTTTCATCAGCGCGCGCGGATTGCCGTGGTATACGGGGATGGATTCCATGCTTTGAAACGCCCACAGGAAAAAGCGCGCGAACATCTTCGTCAGCGGCATCTTTAAAAAGTCCGGGCACCAGTCCTGCCGCATGGCGGTGTTGCGGTACAGGTAATCCACGATGATGTCGCGGTCCATCATCTCCGAGATGCTCCAGGAGCGGAAGCTGACGGGCATGTGCAGCGTGGCCGCCACGGGGCCGTACACCTCGCCGTGGTTGCACACCAGCACCATGGTGCCGTCTTCCAGCCCCTGTAAATGCTCCTTGCCCAGCACCTTGTGGGGCATCAGATGCCGCAGGAAGAAGATGATGATTTTTAAACCGAAGCGGTTTTTATGCTTGCTGACCACCACGGTGTCCAGCTGCTTTTTCAGCGCGGGGTTATCCTCGTCTTTCGGGGTAAGAAAACGCTTGAGTTTCTGGAAATGCCGGTTGTTCATCGGGAAGCGCAGCGTAAGCAGCAATGCCCCGGCGGTCAATGCAAGCGGCGGCAGAATCATCAGCGGGCGGAAATCCCGGATGACCTGCGAAAACGCAAGCGTCGTCAGGTCCACGCCCGCGGGCAGGCACAGGGCGGCCAGCAACAACAGCGCAATCAGCTGCCCCGACAGGATGGAAAGCTCGGTGTTTACCGCGCGCATGCTGCCGTAGCCCTGCATGTGGTCGTGCAGGCGGTACTCTGCCACGGCGGTCATCTCGCGCTCCATCTGCGCAAGGCTGGTGACGGATATGCTTAAACCCGCCGAGCAAAGCCCCAGCGTGATATAGGTCGTCAGCAGCGAGGAGCCGTCCGACAGCATGCGGTAAAACAGCGTGAGCGAGTAAAGCCACAGGAACAGGCCGACCAGCAAAAGGTTCAGGATGGCGGGCTTGCGGCGCTTGAAGTGGCCCAAAAGAAAATCGGTCGCCT
>JBDRTL010000120.1:0-3493 GCA_043824045.1 Bacillota bacterium | reverse complement strand
ATATCCGCTCGCAGAACCTTTCCTACAACGATCTTGGCTTCGGCGATTTCGACTTGATCTGCCGCGGTGAAACGCTTGGGCATGTAACGCTCAAGGTCAGCGGCGCCTTCAATGTTTACAACGCGCTCGCGGCGGCCGCGTGCGCATGGGCGCAGGGACTGGATATGCAGGCGGCTTGTGAGGCGCTCTGCGCGTTCAAAGGCGCGAGACGCCGCTTCGAGCTGACCGGAATCATTGACGGCGTCAAGCTTTACCACGATTACGGGCACAACCCCACGGAGATGCGAAACGCCCTTTCCATCGCCAAACAGCAGCCCCACAACCGCCTCTGGGCCGTGATGCAGCCGCACACCTACAGCCGCGTGAAAAAGATGCTCCCGCAGTATTTTACCTGCACGCAGGCGGCCGATATCACCCTCGTGACCGATATCTATGCTGCGCGCGAGAAGGACCCTGGTGATATTCGCGCCGAACAAATCGTTGACGGAATGAATCGATGTGGTATACTTGCCATCCACACACCGACGTTTGACGACACGGAGGCTTATCTGCGCGGGCACTGGCAGCCGGGAGACCTGGTACTGACGATGGGATGCGGCAACATCAACCAGCTCAACGAGCAGATGCACGAGCACGAAAACGCGAAGAAACCCTGAAGGAGGTTCCGCCATGCGTAAACGAATTATCGGACTGTTTTTAGCGGTTATGCTGTGCGCAGCGCAGCTTGCCTCGGCTTCGGCGCTGACGATGGCCGGTTTTGACGGCGAGAGCAGCAACCACACCTGGTCCGAAAACAGTTTTTTCCAAAGGATGCAGGAGCGCACCGGCTTGTCCTTTACGTTTCAGCAGTATAACAAAGCCGCGGAATGGCAGCAGGCCAAAGACGCCATGTTTGCGTCGGGCGAGCTTCCCGACGTGCTGTTCAAAGCCGCGCTGAGCACGGAAGAGCAAATCAAGTACAGCGACTCCGGACAGCTGATCGATCTGCTGCCGCTTCTAAAAGACAACGCGCCGAACCTCTGGGCGATGCTGGAAGCGAATCCCGAATGGCTCGAAGCCATCACGCTGCCAAACGGCAAGGTTGCCGCGCTTGCGACGATCAATCCCCTGCCGCTGGAAAATGCCATGTGGATCAATCAGACCTGGCTGGATACGCTCAAGCTCGACAGACCCACGGATCTGCAGTCGCTGATCGACGTGTTGACCGCCTTTAAGGACAAAGACCCCAACCGCAATGGAAAGCAGGATGAAACGCCGCTGTCCTTCCTCGGCCCGTGGGACTTGAAGTTCCTCGCCCATGCTTTCGGCCTGGCGGCCAATGACTATAATATTTACGTGGACGATGCCGGACAGGTTCAGTTCCTGCCGGCGCAGGACCGGTTTATCGATTTCCTCAAAGCGCTTGTCTCCATGAACGGGCAGGGGCTTTTGGACGAAAAAGGCTTTTCCAACGCCGATTCGCTACGCGCCGTGACCGATACGGACGCCACCGTTACTTACGGCATGTTCTTCGGCCCCAATCCGTTCCACCTGTTCTCCGTCGAGCTCGGCGCGCAGTATACGCTGCTGGAGCCGCTTTCCTTCGACGGCAGGCAAATCTACCGCGATATCTTCGGCCTGATCACGACCGGCACCTTCGCGATCACTTCCGCCTGCCAAAACCCGGAGGAGCTTCTTTCCTGGGTGGACGTTCTCTACACGCCGGAAGGCGCTGCAGAGGCGATGGCCGGCAAGGAAGGCGAGGATTACCTGTGGAACGAGGACGGCACCTGGCGTTACGCCGCCGATCTGCAAGTCAGCTCGTCCTACATTCTCTACGATCTGAGCGTCTACGACAGCGGTAACATGCCCTGGCTGTTCCCCGTGGACTTCTATGCCGCTTATGACATCGAGGCCCTGCGAAACACCACCCAATCCCTCATCGGGCTGCAAAGCTATATCGTCAGCCCCTTCCCCTATTACTATGCGCTGTCTTCGGACCAGCGCGATTTCATAGACCCCCTGCAGCAGGCTCTTGGACCCTATGTGGATGAAAGCATCGCACGGTTCGTGCTCGGCGAAATGGATATCAACGCCGAAGAAGACGTCGAAGCTTTTCAAAACGGCTTATCCGAGCGCGGCTTGCAGGAATTCGTCTCCTTCTGGCAGGAAATCTACGACCAGCAAGGTATCCGGTGACCCATGACATGGAAGCTTCCATAGAGGAGGAAGAGGATACATGAAAAAATGTCCTCGCTGTGAACTCAACTACATCGCCGACGATGAAAAGCTCTGCAAGGTGTGCATTCGTGAAATCAAAGGCGGACAGAAACAGGATGAAATCGAACCCTGCAGCATCTGCAACGCCGCGCCCGCGCTGCCCGGGAAGGATATCTGCCTTGGCTGCTACAAAGAACTGCACAGCCATCAGACATCGGACCGAAAGCGCCCCGTTTCCGTGGACGAAGAAATCGAACTCAGCAGCGCAAGCACGATGGACGAAATGATTCCCACCGTGAAAGAAGAGCTGGAGCACGCGGACTTCGAGGATGAAGACGCCGATTTGTCCCTGGAAACGATCATCGAAGAAGAAGCCGACGAAGATGAGGACGAAGAGGAATTTGATTAACGGCCGATAAACGTACGAGTGAGGCGAGACATGGCAATCTATGCGATTGGCGACCTGCATTTCCCCGGCGGGCAGGAAAAACCGATGGATGTGTTCGGTAGCCATTGGGACGATCACGTCTCCCAAATCGTCAATCAATGGAACCGGACTGTGACGCCGGACGATCTGGTGCTCATTCCCGGCGACATCAGCTGGGCGATGTACTTTGAACAGGCGAAAGCGGACCTTTCCCTGATCGCGGATCTGCCCGGTGAAAAAGTGCTTCTGCGCGGCAATCACGATTTCTGGTGGAATTCCATCGGCAGAATTCGCGCCTGGCTCCCCGATACCATGCACGCGATTCAAAACGATGCGTTTCAATGGCAGGACGTCGTCATCTGCGGTACGCGGGGCTGGGTTTACCCTACCGAACTCAATCCGCTGGATGCGTCGGATACGAAGATTTTCCGCCGCGAACTCGTCCGCCTGGAACTGTCGCTGCAAAAAGCGCAGGCCAAGCGGCTGCCGATCCTTGCGATGCTCCACTATCCCCCGCTGTTAAAGGATGCGCAGGGCACCGCATTTACCGGGCTGCTTGAGAAATACAGGGTAACCCTTTGCTGTTACGGGCATTTGCACGACGTGGGCATTCATAGCGCGTATCAGGGCGTGAAAAATCAAATCGCGTATCATCTGGTTTCCTGCGACGCCATTCATTTCACGCCGAAGTTGATTTATCCGTAGAATTTCATCGCAATCTCACACTGAGACCGCCACAAGGCGGTTTCAGTGTATCAATAAACCTCGCTTTGCAGAGATACTTCCAGTCTGTTCAAAAAGCCCGAGATGCGAGGAAGAAAGGGTGGCAAGGGGTTGAGCTTACTCGTTTGTAAGTGATGCCCCTTG
>JBDRTL010000119.1:0-3338 GCA_043824045.1 Bacillota bacterium | reverse complement strand
GACTGGATAAGTCAAGGACGAGTTTTTCTGTTTGGAAAACTTTCCGCGCCGAAACCAAACCAACCCCATCCAAACGAAAGGTGGAACACATCATGATCAAACCATCTCTGGAAGAAGCCAAACGGCTGGCAGGCACGGGCGAGTACACCATCCTGCCGTTGAGCTGCGAGCTGTATTCCGATTCCGCCACCGCTATCGAGGTGCTGAAACGGCTTAAAAACGTAAGCGAGCACTGCTACATGCTCGAATCGGTGGAAAACCAGGAAAAATGGGGGCGGTATACCTTCCTGGGCTACGACCCGAGCCTGACGCTCACCTGCACCGCCGGGCGCGCCGCGCTGAAGGCGGGCGCGGAGATCATCCGGGAGGGAAGCGACCCGAGCGCGCTGATTCGCGGCGTGCTCAAAGAGTACAAAAGCCCGCGCCTTCCTTACCTGCCCTCGTTCACCGGCGGGCTGGTTGGCTATTTCGCCTACGATTACATTCAGTATTCCGAGCCCACGCTGGTGCTCGACGCCGACGATCAGGAGAAGTTTCAGGACGTGGACCTGATGCTGTTCGACCGCGTGATCGCGTTTGACAACTTCCGCAACAAGATCATCCTGATCGCAAACGTGCGCATGAAAAACCTCGAAAGCGAGTACCGGCGCGGCGAACGGGAGCTCGTCAAAATGCAAAACCTGATTCTGCGCGGCGCGCCGTGCGCGGCTAAGCCGCCCAGGCTCCTCTCGCCACTGCGCGCGCTGTTTTCCGAAGAAGAATACTGCGCGATGGTCGCAAAAGCCAAGCGCTACATCTATGAGGGCGATATCTTTCAGGTGGTGCTTAGTAACCGGCTGGACGCGGACTTCGAGGGCAGCCTTCTGGACTGCTACCGGGTGCTCCGGTGCACCAATCCCTCGCCCTATATGTTTTACTTCTCGGGGGACGATATCGAGGTCGCGGGCGCGTCGCCGGAAACTTTGGTGAAGCTCGAAAACGGCGTGCTGTACACCTTCCCGCTGGCAGGCACGCGCCCGCGCGGCGAAACGCCGGAGGAGGACAAAAGGCTTGAAGATGAGCTGCTGCACGACCCCAAGGAGCTCGCCGAGCACAACATGCTGGTGGATCTGGGGCGAAACGACCTGGGCCGGATCAGCAAGTTCAGCACCGTGGCGGTGGAGAAGTATTTAAGCGTCGAGCGGTTTTCGCACGTGATGCACATCGGCTCCACCGTGCGCGGCGAAATCCGGGAAGGGTTTGACGCCGTGAGCGCCGTGGAGGCTGTGCTGCCCGCGGGTACGCTTTCCGGCGCGCCCAAGATCCGCGCGTGCGAGATCATCAACGAGCTGGAAAACAACAAGCGCGGGCTGTACGGCGGCGCGATCGGGTACATCGATTTCGCGGGGAACCTGGACACGTGCATCGCCATCCGCATCGCGTACGTTAAAAACGGGCGCGTGTTCATCCGCTCGGGCGCGGGCATCGTGGCCGACAGCGTGCCCGAGAAGGAACATCAGGAATGCATCAGCAAGGCCCGCGCCGTGGTGCGGGCGCTGGAAATCGCGCAGGAGGGCATCGACCATGATTGTGCTGATTGATAACTACGACAGCTTTTCCTACAACCTCTACCAGCTGATCGGCGCGCTGGATCCGGACATCCGCGTGATACGAAACGACGAGCTGACCGTGGATGAAGTGCGCGCGCTGCGCCCAAGCCACGTCGTCCTCTCGCCCGGGCCGGGCTACCCGATAAACGCGGGCATCTGCGTGGAGGCGGCGCGGGAACTGGGCGGCGATATCCGCATCCTCGGCGTGTGCCTGGGGCATCAGGCGATCTGCGAGGCGTTCGGCGCGACGATCTCCCACGCCAAGCAGCTGATGCACGGGCGGCAGTCCAACATCGAGGTGAAGGTGAACTGCCCGCTGTTTCGGGGGCTGATGCCGTATATCCCCGCCGGGCGCTACCACTCGCTGGCCGCCGTGCGGGACACGCTGCCCCAAACGCTTCGCGTCGTGGCCGAAACGAATGACGGCGAGGTGATGGCCGTGCAGCACACGCAGCGCCCGATCTACGGGCTGCAGTTCCACCCCGAAAGCATCTTAACGCCGGACGGCAAGACGATTTTACAAAACTTCATCAACCTGTGAAAGGAGCGCAAACCATGATACAGCAAGCAACCGCGAAATTGATTGACCGCCAAAACCTCACCTACGGCGAGGCGGCGGCCGTGATGGACGAGATGATGTCCGGAAGTCCGTCGCAGGTGCAGACGGCGGCGTTTTTAGCGGCGCTCGCCGCCAAAGGGGAGACCGTGGAGGAGATCACTGCCTGCGCCGCCGTGATGCGCGCGCACGCAAAACCGGTGAAGCACAGCCTGGAACTTTTGGAGATCGTGGGCACGGGCGGCGACGGCGCGCACACCCTGAACATCTCCACCACATCGGCCCTTGTGATCGCGGCGGGCGGCGTGAAGGTGGCCAAGCACGGCAACCGCGCGGCCTCGTCCCGGTGCGGGGCGGCGGACTGCCTGGAAGCGCTGGGCGTGAACATCTCCCAAAGCCCGGAGCGCTGCGTGGAATTGCTTCAAAAGATCGGCATCTGCTTTTTCTTCGCGCAGCAGTACCACGCGTCGATGAAGCACGTAGCGCCCGTGCGCCGGGAGATGGGCGTGCGCACGATCTTCAATATTCTGGGCCCGCTCACCAACCCCGCCTCGGCCCAAATGCAGGTGCTCGGCGTGTTTTCCGAACATCTGGTGGAACCGCTGGCGCACGCGCTACAAAACCTCGGCGTAAGGCGCGGCATGGTGGTGTACGGGCAGGACAAGCTCGACGAAATCTCCCTCTCCGCGCCCACCGCGGTGTGCGAGTTTACGGGTGATGATTTCCAAAGCTACGTGATCAGGCCGCAGGACTTCGGCTTCACACCTTGCCTGCAATCTGACCTCGCCGGAGGCGCGCCGGAAGAAAACGCGGCGATCACGCGCGCGATATTCGCAGGCGAAAAAGGCCCCAAGCGCGACGCGGTGCTTTTGAACGCGGGCGCGGGGCTTTACATCGGCGGGAAAGCGGATACGCACGCCGAGGGCGTGCGGCTCGCCGCCAGGCTGATCGACACGGGCGCGGCTATGCGGAAGCTGAACGAATTTATCGCGGAATCGAACATACCCGAGGTACAGCCATGATCCTTCACGAGTTGGCGGCCTATGCAAAAGCGCGCGTAGCGCACGCAAAAGAAACAAAAAGCGCGGAGGACATACGCGCGGAAGCCCTTCGCCTGCCCAAGGGAGATTTCCGTTTCGAGCGCGCGCTGAAACGAAGCCGCGCCGCGCTGATCTGCGAGGTGAAAAAGGCCT
>JBDRTL010000118.1:0-2094 GCA_043824045.1 Bacillota bacterium | reverse complement strand
ATTATGAATAATGAATCATAAATTATAAATTCTTCTTCTAATTCATCATTCCTAATTCTTAATTCCTCATTTACTTGAAGTAGGCTACTCCAGTCTCGAAAATCGGCTGAAACTTGACCCCGTCCACATTCTTGTAGAGGTTCCTGCCGCTGCGTTCGGTGTGGGCCATCTTGCCGAATACGCGGCCGTCGGGGGAGAGGATGCCCTCCACAGCGTACACGCTGCCGTTGGGGTTTCCGCTCCGGTCCATGGTCGGGCCGCCGGAAAGGTCGACGTACTGGGTGGCGATCTGGCCGTTTTGGATCAGTGATTGCATAAGTTCATCGGAGCACACGAAGCGCCCTTCGCCGTGGCTGACGGGGACGGTATGGATGTCGCCGACGTTCATGCCTTTGAGCCACGGGCTGTTGTCGGAGGCGATGCGCGTGCGCACCAGCATGCTCTGGTGGCGGCCGATAGTGTTGAACGTGAGGGTGGGGCAGCCGGCGTCGGTATCGACAATCCGGCCAAACGGCACCAGCCCCAGCTTGATCAGCGCTTGAAATCCGTTGCAGATTCCCAGAATCAGCCCGTCGCGGTCTTTGAGAAGGTCGGTCACGGCTTCGGCCATCCCGGGATTGCGGAAGAACGCGACGATGAACTTTCCGGAACCGTCCGGCTCGTCGCCGCCGGAGAAGCCGCCGGGGAACACGATGCTCTGCGCGGTTTTAATCTGCGCGGCGATGGTATCCACGCTGCGGGAGACGTGGTCGGGGGTCAGGTTGTTGATCAGCGCGATCACGGGCTGCGCGCCCGCGCGTTCCAAAGCGCGCGCGGTATCCACCTCGCAGTTCGTGCCGGGGAACGTGGGGATGATCACGCGCGGTTTTGCGTGCTTCACGGCGGGCGCCGCCCAGATATCGGCCTGGAAGGACACGGCCGGAACGGCCTCGCCCGCGCCGCGGTATGGGAACACCGGTTCCAGCTTGCTTTCCCAGGCTTCCTGCAGCGCGGCCAGATCGTGCGTTTCGCCCTGATACGAAAGGGTGAAGCTTTCCGTGGTTACGCCCAGCGTTTCCCAAAGCGGAAGCGGCTCACCCGCCGCCTCGACAATGACACCGCCGATCTCCTGCTTAAACAGGTCGCGGGCAAAGGCGTTGTCCACCGCCGCGCCGACGCGGTTGCCGACGGCCATCTTGAACAATCCCTCGGCGATACCGCCGTACCCGATGGCCCACGCGGAAAGCACCTGCTTGTTTATGATCGCCTCATACAGCGTATTCAACGTCCGCATGAAGGTTTCCTTGTGCCAGGGGATGTAGTACAGCATATGCCCCGCCGCCTTGAACTCCGGCGAGATCACGTCTTCCGCGCTGCCGGGGGCGACGGCGAAGGAGACCAGCGTGGGCGGAACGTGGAGGGTTTCAAACGTGCCGCTCATGGAATCCTTACCGCCGACGGCGGCGACGCCGAAGTCCATCTGCGCGTCCAAAGCGCCCAAAAGCGCGGCCAGCGGCCTGCCCCACGTCGCGGGATCGTCCGTCATGCGCTCAAAATACTCCTGAAAGGTGAGGTAGGCCTTACGCACGTCGAACCCGCTCGCTGCGAGCCTGCACAGGCTTTCCACGACGCTCTGGTATGCGCCTTCGTACGGGCTTTGCGCCATCAGCTGCGGGTGGAAGCCGTAGGCCATGCCCGAGCAGGTATCTGTGTCTCCGCGGAGCACGGGCAGCTTGGCCGCCATCGCCTGCGCGGGCGTCAGCTGCGTTTTGCCGCCGAACGGCATCAGCACGGAGGCCGCGCCGATGGTGGAGTCAAACCGCTCCGAAAGCCCCTTTTTGGAGCAGATATTGAGATCGGAAACCATATTCTGAAGCTTTTGGGCCACTGTTTCACCCGCGAAGGGAACGGGGTGGTTATCGTCGTCCGGCACGAAGGCTTTGGTGTGCTTGCCCGCGCCGTTGGAATTCAGGAATGCGCGCGCGATGTTCACGATCTCTTTTCCGCGCCACGTCATCCTGAGGCGCGGCTGTGCCGTGACTTCCGCCACAACCGTCGCCTCCAGGTTTTCGGCGTTGGCGTAATCGATAAAATCCTGCGCGTCCTCCGCCGCCG
>JBDRTL010000117.1:0-5172 GCA_043824045.1 Bacillota bacterium | reverse complement strand
ACGCGAAAATGACGAGCGCGTATGCCCACGCGGGAAACTGCCGGACGAGCGGCTTCCCGTTTTGCATCGCTTCCCACAGCAGCGTCATGCCCATATAGAAAGCGGGCACCCGTCCCGCAAAGTAGATCAGCGCCTTCCATTTCTGGCCCGTGACCAGATCGGCGGACCCGACGCGGTCAAAGCTCGCGGCGAGCGTCACCACCGCGGCGAAAACGACCGCCAGTATCCACAGCGGCCACCGGGAAAACACGCGCT
This sequence comes from Bacillota bacterium, assembly GCA_043824045.1. Taxonomy (GTDB): domain Bacteria; phylum Bacillota; class Clostridia; order Christensenellales; family Aristaeellaceae; genus CAXXOK01. Next base: position 4,917 of record JBDRTL010000117.1, on the reverse strand, counting down.
CCAGCCGCCATAAAAACAAATACCCGAAGATCATCCCCACGGGCACGAACACCTGTATAAAAAACGAAAACCAGCCCGTATCCGCCAGCGAAATCGACATGGCCGCAAGAGAAAGAGCCCAGCAGCAACCCAGAGCCACGGCCTTGCCGATCAGGCGGCGATTGCGCACAGCGGATCCCCCTTTATAAGGTCGTTTGTCTGCCTGTATTCTATCGTTTTTTACGGGGGCTGTCAAACCGCAGCCACCGCGCCCGCGCATGGGCCGCGAACGGCCAAACCCATTGCGCGCGCGGAAAGAACCATGCTATACTGGACACAGGAAAACCATGATTCAATCACCCGCAATCCGCAGCCGGAAAGGACCGCCGCCATGAAACAAAGCCCGCGCGTTCCCGGCGCCGGCCCGCGGATTGCAGGTCCTGTTTGCCTAAAATTTCCCCGCGTCGCTGCGCATGACGGTGTAAAACTTTCGGGCCTCCCGTAACATAGAATGCGCCGAAACCGGCCGAACGGCCGTCCTCCGCTTTGCCGCCTAAATCTTCAGGCCCGCGGCGCGGGTTGTCATACCGGCGCGTTTTCGCTATAATACAATCTGAGCGTTCCAGCCGGCGGCAGTAAACGGAAAGGGCATGGCAAAATGAAAAAGCGTCTGCGCCTGATCGGGATTTTGGCGGTGGTTCTTTCCGTGATCACCGTTTTGGTCATCCTGGCCGTATCGCTGCTTTCGCGCGTTCCCGTAACCAAGGTGAAGGCGTACCGGCTGCCCTGCGATTACTCCGAGAATATCAAGCCGTTTGGGCAGTACGTGCTGTTTTACGACGGCGTGAGCATCCACTGCATGAGCTCCACGGGCACGGTGCGCTGGTCGTTCCAGGTCGGCAACGACGCTGGCTTTTCCGCGGGCGAGACCGTGATCGCCGCGTGGACGGGCTCAACCATCTACGTCATCGACCGAAACGGCAATTCCTCCTATAACGATAACCTGGGCGAAACCATCCAGTTCGCGCGCGTGGGCAGGCAATACGTGGCCGCTGTCGTGGGCGACGATACCCTGCCCAGCGTATTGGTCAAGGATCATTACGGCGCGCATATGGACATGGAAACCGACGCGTACCAGTCCCTGATGCTGTTGGACGTCGGCTTCTACGGCAAAAACGGCGAGTATATGTGGACGCTCGCGCTGGACGTGTACGGCACGGCGGCCAATACCATCCTGAATACCTTCGAGGTCGGCAAGATGAACACGGGCAGCGTATCGCTTGGCGAGCCGATCACCTACGCGGTGCTGTTTGAAAACAGCGTGCTGCGCGTGATCAACACCCGCCGGATGCTCTCGTTCAACTACCGGGGCACGGAGGATACCACCGCGAGCGTTTTGGTATACGGCTGGAAGCTGATGGGCTGCGAGGTGCCCGACCGGGGCAGCGCGCTGATCCTGTTCGCACCCACGTCGCAGACCGAAAGCGTGTTTGACATCCGGGAGCTTCGCCTGATCACCGGCGATACCGACCGTCAGTACAGCCTGCCCGATACCTGCATCGGCGCGACGGTGTGGAACAAAAACATCTACGCCCTCAGCAAGGATACGCTCTACCGCGCCGCGACGGGGGACAACCGCTTTACCAGCTACGAGCTGCCCATGGAGAAGGACGCAACGCGCTATATCGGCACGCTGACGAACGGCAACATTCTGGTGGCCTGCGACAACGAGGTGTACGTGCTTGCACTGCCCGGCGCTTCGCGCTGACCGCAAACGGAGGAAACGCCTTGAACTCGATTGATTACGGTATTGTAGCTATGATCTTCATCTTCACGCTGTTCGGTTTCTACCGCGGGTTTATACAGTCGCTTTTAAACCTGGGCGGCTGTCTGCTGTCGTTTGTGGCATCGTTCTGGCTGTTCCCAAAGCTGTCCGACGCGATTTCCTCCAATCCTGAAATCGTGCGGATGCTTTCCGGCTATACGGATTCGGGAAGCGTGCTGGGCGATTTGGACCTGTCCAGCCTCTCGGTGAACACGCTGAGCGCGACGAACATCTCCGCCATCGTAGACAAGGCGAGCCTCCCGGATCCTATCGGGAGGCTGCTTGAGGCAAACCTGACGGAGCATGCGTTCTCGCCGCTGGGCGATCTGGCGACCAACGTGGGCGACTACATCAACCAGACCATCCTGTCCGTCAGCATCAACGTGCTGAGCTTTATCGTGTGCTTCGTCCTGTGCTTTCTGGTAGTGACCATCCTGATCAATCTGCTGAAATCGGTGTTCAAGTTCCCGCTTTTAAAGCAGCTGGACTGGCTGGTGGGCGGGGCGTTCGGCTTTGTGATCGGCTGTGTGCTCTGCTTTGTTATTTTCACGGCGATGCCGGTGCTGCAAAGCGTGATCCCGATTGAGAACTTCCAGCAGCTGGTGGAAGAAAGCGCGCTGGCGGGCATCTTCCAAAACGGCAGCCTGATCGTCTCCATCATGAACCGAAGGCTGTGATTCCGCCCTTTTGTACGTTGGTTTCCTTCGGCAGATAGAAAATAAAACGGCAGCGGGCGTCCCCCTGGGCCGCGCTTTCCATCACCTCGCCTTTGAGCGTATCCAGCCCCATGCCCGACAGGAAATGGCTGGCGTGGCCCAGACTGCAATAGCATACGTCGGCCGTGATCGGCTCATCCCGCAGGATCGCCTCGCGGATCAGCGGGCAATGGCAGGCGTAATAGCGCTTCAGCTTTTCGTCGGTCTCGCGCAAAAACCGTCCGGCCTGATACGGAACCTTGGTGACGACGATTCCATTTCTGCCGTTGTATTCCCCGATTTGCATATGGTATTCGTCCGTTAAGAATTGCAGCACATCGTCCGTGAGCTCCATGGTATACCATAGCTCGTTCTGGTCGTGCATACGCGTGAGGGCGGCGTTGCGGTACTTCCGCTTCAGCTCCAGAAATTCACCCAGTGTTTTGCAGCCGGAATACCGCTCCTTCTCCGCGGCGTCGGACGCGCGCCAGTCTTCCTCGGAGATGCCGTGCTGCACTAGAAACCATGCCTTGCGTCTTTCCTCTTTGGAAAGAAGCTCCGCCATCCGCGCGGTGATCAGTTTGGTATGCTCGCAGCGCTCATGCTCATCGGCGCCCAGCGGCGGCAGCGGCTCCCGAAAGATTTGGCCGCGGATTTCCGTGCCATGCCGCTTTTCAATGATCTCCTTCAGTTTTTCCATGCCGTTATGGCAGTCCGTCACTTCGACCAGCAATATGTACAAACCGCGCAAATTCAACCAAAGCGTATACGTTTCGAGGGTTTCGAAGTTTTGCAGCGTGTTGCTTCCGTTTTCGATCATCCGTTTGGCGTATAGGCCGATCTGCGTTTTTCCGGCGGACGCAAGCTCCTCGCCGAGTTCCCAAAGCCCTTCTTCAAAGGCTTGGATGACGTTGATCTGCTCTTCGATTTCCGCCTCGGGTACGCCCTGTTTTCGCAGATGCTCCCGGTATTCGTCCGTTTTCATGCAATCGCCTCTCCAATTCAATCGATAAAGGAATGCGCCCAGTAGGTGCGCTTCGAGCCTTCCCGCTGCCGCCTGCCTGTCATTTCGGTAATTGTAATCTCCACGGCGCAGCAGCCGGACGCGTCTTTCATGGATATGTCTTTTGCGCCGGGCTGGATGGCGCGGTTGAACGCGTTCAGGGCTTCCCACCGCTGCGTTTCGTCCGTCAGGATTCGCGCCGTACCGTAGCAGATGACGCTGTCGTGGTCCTGCGCGCACTGCGCGCCCTGCGGATGGCGGCAGACCGCATCGGGCTGCCTGCCGACTGTGAAGCAAACCTGCGGATTGGCCCTGATAAATTCCAGCTTTTTACCTTCCCGCGCACAGTGAAACAGGATTTTCCCGTTTGCATACGCGTAGGTCAGCGGCACCACATAAGGCCGGCCGTCTTTGCACAGCCCCAGAAAACCCAGCGTATCGTTTTGCAAAATACTTTCCATTTCCGCATGGGATTTGATAAACTCCTTGTCCGGCATATGCAAGCCCTCGTTTCTCAATATAGGTTTACTATATGCAATCGGTCTTGCGCTGTCAACCGCGCAGGGGACGCGAAGCGGACGGCAGCCTCGGGAATGAGGCCGCCGCCCTGTTGCGCGGCGCGGGCGCGTTTACTGTCAAGCCGTCGCCTGTTTCCAAAACTTGAGCGTGGGCAGGACGTCCGCCATGATCTTGCGCGCGGCGTCTACGGTCATGCCGGGATTGGCAGAAACCACATGCGGAACGCATATTTCGATCATTTCTTCCATCGTACCCTTGAACTGCGCCTCGCCGTTTGCATAGCAGTACATGCAGTACTCTTCGTTTTTGCTTCCGTCCGCGTTTGAGCCGAATAACTCGTCCGTGTTCCCCATCGGCATCGCGCAGCACTGACACGCTTTCTCTTCCATAAATATCCCTCCTGTTTTGTTTCCCCGTGTGATACGCACAGTATAAAACACATAACATGACAGCTGGCTGTCATGTTATGTTGATCGCTATGAATTTGCGCCTTCCTCGCCATCGTTTGTAAGTGATGCCCCTGGCCGCCCGATGCTGACACCGCAGCTTGAGTTTTTTCAACACGCTGTCAGCTGAACACCCGTACGCGGATGACACCGGGCAGCGCCCGGATTTCGCCGAGCACAGCCTCGTCGGGATGGGAATCGAGCTCCATCACGGTCACGGCCACCTCTTTGCGGCTTTTGTTGAGCATGTTGTCGATGTTGATCTGCTTGGAGCTGATGGCCGCCGAAATGGAGGACACCATGTTGGGCACGTTATCGTGGATGATCTGCACGCGGCAGCCCGTGCTGAACCCAAGCATCATATCCGGCAGGTTGACTGAGTTTTGGATCTGCCCGTTTTCCAGATCGTGATTCAGTTCCATCGCCGCCATGGCGGCGCAGTTTTCCTCA
>JBDRTL010000116.1:0-2092 GCA_043824045.1 Bacillota bacterium | reverse complement strand
CGGCTGCATCCGTGAAAATGCAATCGCCGTTATGTTGACTTATCAGAAGTTTTCCCTATAAACCATTATTCCACGGTCACGCTCTTGGCGAGGTTGCGGGGCTTGTCCACGTCGCAGCCGCGCGCCACGGCCATGCAGTACGCAAACAGCTGCAGCGGGATGATAGCCAAAAGCGGCGTTACGATGTCGTCGCCAGCGGGAATGGTGACGAGTATATCCACTTCCGGCGCGACCCGGTCTTTCAAATCTTCGCGGCAGACGGCCATCACCTGCGCGTCGCGCGCTTTGATTTCCTTGATGTTGGAAAGCGATTTATCCAAAAGATCCGGCTGTGTGATGGTTGTGACCACCAGCCTGCCGTTTTCCAAAAGCGCGATCGGGCCGTGCTTGAGCTCACCGGAGGCGTAGGCCTCCGAGAAGATGTAGCTGACCTCCTTGAGTTTGAGCGCCGCTTCCATCGAAAGCGCGTAATCAAGCCCTCTTCCCACAAAGAACACATGCCCTTTTTTGCATTTCTCGGCCGCGATCTTTACAAGCTGCTCCTCGGTTTCCACCGCGCGCTTCGCCTTTGCCGGCAGGGCGGCGATCTCCGCGTTCAGGGCTTTGATCTCGTCAGCGGACAGCGTCCCGCGCAGATCCGCCAGCGCTAGCGCAATCATCAGCAGGGTTTCCACCTGCGTGGAATAGGCCTTGGTGCTGGCCACGGCGATTTCCGGGCCCGCGTAGGTGAACAGCGTGTTGGCGTCGCCCGCCTCGCGCGCGATGGTGGAGCCGACCACGTTGCAGATCACCAGCGTTTTGGCGTTTTGCCGTCTGGCCTCGCGCAGCGCGGCCAGCGTGTCGGCCGTCTCGCCGCTTTGGGAGATGGCGATGAAAAGCTCATGCTCGCCGAGCATCGGGCTTCTGTAGCGGTACTCGCTGGCGATGTCCACTTCCACGGGTACGCGGGCGAGCTTCTCGATGACGTACTTGCTGTAGACGCCCGCATGGTATGCCGTGCCGCAGGCCACGATGGTGATCTTGCGCAGGCGCTTGGCTTCCTGCGGCGTGATCGGGAGCCAGCTGTGATCATGCGGATCGGCGGAATTGCGCGGGGAGAAGGTATTTTGCAGCGCGGCGGGCTGCTCGTGAATCTCCTTGAGCATGAAGTGCGGATAGCCGCTCTTTTCGGCGTTGCTCAAGTCCCACGTCACGTGGTACGGCTCGTGAACCACGGTTTCGCCGCATTCGTTCACGACCTCGATGCCGTCTTTGCTCAGCACGGCGACTTCCTGATCGTTTAGGAAGATCACGTCGCGGGTATGGCTGAGCATGGCGGGAATATCGCTGGCGATGTAGCTTCTGCCGTCCGTATGCCCCACGACCAGCGGGCTTTCGTTGCGGGTGCAAAACAGCTTGTCCGGCTCCTGCTCGCATACGACGCCCAGCGCGAAGCTGCCCTTGAGCATTTTGATAGCCTTGCGCAGCGTGGTTTTCATGTCGCCCTCGTACAGGGTGGAAAGCAAGTGCGCCACGACTTCCGTATCCGTCTGCGATACGAACGTACAGCCCTGTTCGGTCAGCTGTTTTCGCAGCTGGGCGTGGTTTTCGATGATCCCGTTGTGCACTACGGCGATGCTTTGCGCGTTGTTACAATGCGGATGTGCGTTCACGTCGTTGGGTTCGCCGTGCGTGGCCCAGCGCGTGTGCCCGATGCCGATATGCCCGTACAGGGGGTTTAGCTCCAGCAGGTTTTCGAGGTTTTCCAGCCTTCCCCGGGTTTTGGAGATGTGAAGCTTGCCGTCCTTGTTCAGCACTGCGACTCCCGCGCTGTCGTACCCGCGGTAGCTCAGGCGTTCCAGCCCGTCCATCAAAATGGGGCAGGTTTCCTCATTCCCGATATATCCAACGATACCGCACATAAAGCGTACCTCCGATTTTTCTTTGCCTGCTCATATTGTATTATATTGTATTATAAATTGCAAGCATTAATTTAAAAATTCAATTAACTTGCATCTACACTAACCAAATTACATCCACAAATCTTTCCTCATAGCTAACGCAGTTTTTTCGAAATTCTGTTTGCTTGGGTTGTCAATAAACTCTTTCGTGG
>JBDRTL010000115.1:0-7279 GCA_043824045.1 Bacillota bacterium | reverse complement strand
AAAAAGATGGAAGACGTCCGCTGCGTGATCAACGGCGCGGGCGCGGCGGGCATCACAGTCGCGAAGCTTTTGATGCTGATGGGCATCGGCGAGATCATCCTCGTGTCCAGCCGCGGCGTGATCGTGGAGGGCAGGGCGGACATCAACCCCGCGCAGCAGGAAATGGCGAAAATCACCAATCCGCGCAAAGTGACCGGCGCCCTTGCCGACGCGATGCGGGGCGCGGACGTGTTCATCGGCTTATCCGTGCCAAACGTCGTCACCGGCGATATGGTGCGCTCCATGGCCAAAGACCCCATCGTGTTCCCGATGGCCAACCCCGTGCCCGAGATCGACCCCGAAGAAGCGATCAAGGCGGGCGCCAAGGTGGTCGGCACGGGCCGCAGCGACTGCGATAACCAGATCAACAACGTGCTGGCCTTCCCGGGCATCCTCCGCGGCGCGCTGGACACGAGGGCCAGGCGCATCAACGACGAGATGAAGCTCGCCGCCGCCTATGCCATCGCGGGCCTGGTGACGGACGCGGACCGCAAGCCTGGCTATATCATCCCCCTCGCGTTTGACAAGCGCGTAGGCCCCGCCGTGGCCCGCGCGGTGGCCGAGGCCGCGGTGAAAAGCGGCGTGGCCCGCAAACTGCCAAAGGTGTAAGCCGCGCGGCTTGAAAACCGCGCATTTCCGGCTTTTCACGTTGACGGCAAGGGAGTTCCCCCATTCCCCGTCCCTTGCTTTTTCGCAGTTCCCTTCTTACAGGAGGATCTATGACGGCTCCACGAACAACCGAACAGAAGTATATACGAATGACGGAAACCCCCATCCCCAGGCTTCTGTTCTCCCTCGCCGTCCCGACCATCGTCAGCATGCTGATCTCCGCGCTATACAACATGGCCGACACCTATTTCATCGGCAGGCTCGGCTCCGCCAGCGCCACAGCCGCGGTAGGCGTATGCTTCCCGCTGATGGCCGTGCTGCAGGCGGTCGGCTTTATGTTCGGGCAGGGCTCGGGCAATTTCATCGCACGGTCGCTGGGCGCAAGGAATATCAAGGACGCCGAGGAGATGGCGTCCACCGCGTTTTTCTCCGCGGTGCTCGCGGGCGTGCTTTTGATGTCGCTGGGATTGATCTTCCTGCCGAATTTGGTTATCCTGCTCGGTTCCACGCAAACCATCGCGCCCTATGCCATGGAGTACGCCCGTTATATTTTGATCGCCACCCCGTGGCTGATCGCCAGCATCGTGCTCAACAACCAGCTGCGTTTGCAGGGAAACGCGGTGTTCGCCATGGTCGGGATGACGTCGGGCGCGTTTATCAATATCGGGCTGGATCCGCTGTTCATCTTCACGCTCGGGATGGGCGTCGCGGGTGCGTCGATGGCGACGATGATCAGCCAGATGATCGCCTTTGTGCTTTTATTCCTGGGCACGCGGCGCGGCGATAACCTGCACATCCACGTAAAGCGTTTTACGCCGATACGCTCCTATTATGCGGGCATCCTCCGCAGCGGCCTGCCCGCGCTGTTTCGCCAGAGCATCGGCAGCGTCTCCATCATCATGCTCAACACCGCCGCGGGGCGCATGGGCGACCCTGTGGTGGCCGCGTTCTCCATCGTATTTCGCATCCTGATGTTTGTGCAGATGATCGTGATCGGCCTGGGGCAGGGCTTCCAGCCCATCTGCGGGTTCAATTACGGCTCCCGGCGCTTTGACCGCGTGCGGGAAGCCTACTGGTTTTCGGTTCGGATTTCGTTTTTCATGCTGCTGGCCGGGGCGGTGGCCGCGTTCCTCTTCGCGCCGCAGGTGGTGGAGCTGTTTTTAAAGGGCTATCCCGAGGTGACGGAGATCGGCAGCCTGGCGCTTCGGCTGCAGACGTTTATGCTTCCGTTTTTCTCGGTGCTCATGATGAACAGCATGCTGCTGCAGACGATCGGGCATGTGCGCAACGCCTCCATTCTGGCGGTTGCGCGGCAGGGAATCTTCCTGTTCCCCGCGCTGCTCATTTTACCCCGGCTGTTCGGATTGCTCGGGCTGCAGCTGGCGCAGCCGATTGCCGATTTCTGCACGGTGGCGCTGAGCATTCCGCTCGGGCTGCGGGTGATCAACAGTTTGAAACGGGAGGAGGGGCGGCCCGCCGGGGAAGTCGAAGCCGCAGAGATCGATGTTTCGGTATGACGCGGTGCTTTTCGATCTGGACGGAACGCTTTTAGACTCGGTGGACGATATCGCGGACGCGCTCAACCAAACGCTGATTGACTTTGGCTGCCCGACGCACAGCCGACAGCGCGTGGAACGTTTTTTAGGCAGCGGTGCGTACCAACTGCTAAAGCGCGCGCTGCCCGAACGCGCGGACGACGCGGTGATCCATCAGGCGCTTGCCCGGTATCATCAGCTGTACCTGCGGCACCAAAACGTGAAAACACGCCCCTATCCCGGCGTTTTGCCAATGCTGGCGGCGCTGGACGAAGCGGGCCTGAAGCTCGCCGTAATTTCCAACAAGAGCGATGAGAACGTAAAGCACCTGACCAAAGCGCATTTCGGCAGCCTGATCCACGTAGCGGTCGGCGATCATGACAACGTCCCCTTAAAGCCGGAGCCGGACATGCTGCGCCTCGCCCTGCAAAAGCTCCACGTAACCCCCGCGCACGCGCTGTACATCGGCGACGCGCCCACGGACTACTACGCCGCGAAGAACGCGGGCGCGAACTGCATTCTGGCACGCTGGGGCTACGGCGATCCCAGGGAGCTTTCGCTGTTGCCGCCGCTGTACTTCGCCAGCGATCCCGCGGAACTTCCGATGCTGATCCTACAGGAACAGGAGGATATGCAATGAATCCGTTTTTCGCTTATTTGAACCGCCTCAAGCTCATCCGTCGCTGGGGGCTGATGCGCAACGCGATTCCCGAAAACGATATGGAGCACAGCATGCAGTGCTCGCTGATCGCGCACGCGCTGGCGGTGCTTGCCAAAGAGCGGTACGGGAAAGCCGTCGATCCGCAGACCGCAGCCACGCTGGCGCTCTACCACGACGCGGGCGAGGTGCTCACCGGCGACCTGCCGACCCCCGTGAAGTACAAAAACGCCGAGATCAAGAACGCGTACAAGACGATCGAAAAGCTGGCGAACGAACAGCTGTTCCAAATGCTGCCCGCCGACCTGAAGCCTGCCTACAACCCCTACCTGCTGCCGGACAAGGAGTCCTGCGCGTGGAAACTGGTGAAAGCAGCCGACCGCATCTGCGCGTATATCAAATGCCTGGAAGAAAAAAAGGCGGGCAACCTGGAGTTCGTCCAGGCGCAAACCGCCATTGAAGCAAGCATTGCCGAGCTCAACCTGCCCGAGGTGAAGGATTTCATGCGGGAGTTCGCGCCCGCGTATGAGCTGTCGCTGGACGAACTGAGTAAGTTGTAAAAATCAGAAACCTAATCTATAGCTTCTGGTTTTGATTGCGAAAATATAGGAGAGCAGCAGCTTGTTCAGAAGGCTCCGGATGCTAGGCGCCAAGTGAGGCAAGGGCTGAGCGTACCGTTCCGTACGTGATGCCCTTGCCGAAACGCAGGCAACAACGCAGGCAGGGCTTTATGGGCAAGCTGCTTATCTGCTGAATATGCGCCGGTGTCCGCCGTCTAACAAGCGGCCGAGATCGGCGCTGTTTTCCAGCACCTTCGCGCAGCCGATGACCACGTTTTTCTGCGGTTCTTCCGAGACCGAGCAGGGGATGTTCAGCGCGTCGGCCACGGCCTCGCAAAGCCCGAACAGGTCGGCGCCGCCGCCGGTGAACATGATGCCGTAGTCGAAGATATCCGCCGCAAGCTCCGCGGGGGTGTGCTCCAGCACGCCGTGGATGCTTTCGATCAGCTGCTGCAAAGTCTCATCCAGCGCTTCGATCACGTCGTCCGAAGTAATCCGCATGGTTTTGGGAAGGCCGGTGATCAGGTTTCGGCCCGTGACTTCCATATAGAGCTGCTCGGTGCGCGGGATGGCCGAGCCGATGTTGCGCTTTAATTCCTCGGCGGTCAGCTCGCCGATGAGCAAATTGTGCTTGCGGCGCAGGTGGCGGATGATGCCGTCGTTGAACTTGTCGCCGCCGATCTTCACGCAGTCGCTCACCACGGTTTTGCCCATGGATAGCACCGCGATATCGCTCACGCCCGCCGAGATATCCACGATCATGGTGCCGTAGGCTTCGTCGATGGGCAGCCCCGCGCCAAGCGCCGCCGCGATGGTGCGGTCCAAAAGCTGGGTGCGCCGCATGCCGGCGTCCAGCATGGTGGAAATAATGGAGCGCTTCTCCATCTCGTTTACGCCCGTGGGCAGCGCCATCACCGCGCGCGGGCGCACAAACACGCGCCTGCCGATGACCTTCGTCACGAAGCCCTTGAGCATGATGCTCACCAGCTCGTAATCGGAAATCGTGCCGTCCCGAAGCGGGCGAAGCGCAAGAATATTGCCGGGCGTGCGGCCGATCATGCGCGCGGCGTCGCTGCCGAACGCGATCACGTCGTGGGTATCTCGGTCGATGGCGATCACCGTAGGCTCGCGCAGAACGATACCGCGCCCCTTCATGTAAATCATGATGGTGCTGGTTCCCAGATCAATCGCTAAATCGCTGACGCTTGCCATGCTGCCTGCTACACCTCTTTCCTGCCGGAATTCGCCGCAATTCCTTAAAACTCCTTCTCCGCGAGGCTCGACGCCGAGTGCGGGTAGAACACCCGGGTAAGCTCCAGCCCGCAGGCGGGCGCCGTCGGCCCCAGGCACAGGCGGTCGCCCGTTTCCAATGCTTTGCGGAAACAATTGCCGTCCAGCTTGCCCTTGCCGATCTCGATCAGCGTGCCCGCGATGATGCGCACCATGTTGTAGAGGAACGAGTTGCCCTGCACGATCAGCGTCAGCCGCTCGTCCTCGAAATCGAGATCGATATGCGTCAGGGTGCGTACGGTGGTCTTTGCCGTGCCGCCGGCGGCCTGGAACGCCGCGAAATCGTGCGTGCCGAACAGGTCTTTGAGCGCCGCGTTCATCGCCTTTCTGCTCAGTTTCACGGGTACGTGCGCCATATAGTTGCGGTACAGGGCGCTGGGGTGCGGCGAATTGTGGATGCGGTAAGTGTAGGTTTTTCCCACAGCGTCGAAGCGGGCGTGGAAAAAGCCGTCCACCTCCCGACCCTCCAGCACCTTGATGTCGGGCGGCAGGTGTGTGTTGAGCGCGAAGGGAAAGCGATCCGCGGGGATGGTGGAGCGGGTATCGAAGTGCGCGCACTGCCCCAAGGCGTGCACGCCCGCGTCGGTGCGGCTTGCGCCGGTGACGGGCGTGGTTTCGGAAAGCAGCACGTACAGCGCTTCCTCCACCTTCTGCTGCACGGCGACGCCGTTTAACTGCCGCTGCCAGCCGACGTACGCCGTGCCGTCGTAGCTGATCGTCAAAAGCACGCGCCGCATGCCGCTTCTCGCCATCAGCCCTTCCCGCACATAGGGGACGGTTTCCACTGTCATTCGCTCAGGCTCCCATCACAGGAAGACGTTGCAGGCGATCAGTAACAAAAGCATGCCGACCGATACGAGAAACGCCTTCAAGTCCTCTTTGGTAAAGCGCAGCACGCGCAGGCGCGTGCGCCCCTCGCCGCCGTGGTAGCAGCGGGCTTCCATCGCCATCGCCAGCTCCCCCGCGCGGCGGAACGCGCTGACGAACAGCGGCACCAGAAGCGGGGTCATCGCCTTGGCGCGCGCGATCAGGTTGCCGGACTCAAAGTCCGCGCCCCTGGCCTTCTGCGCCTTCATAATCTTATCGGTTTCTTCGATCAGGGTCGGGATAAACCGAAGCGCGATCGTCATCATCATCGCCAGCTCGTGCACGGGGAAGCGCACCTTTTTGAGCGGCGTCAACAAAATCTCAATCCCGTCGGACAGCGCCACGGGCGAGGTGGTGAGCGTGAGCACCGAGGTGCCAAGCACCAGAAAGATCAGCCGCAGCGAAAAATGGACGGCCAGCAGCAGCCCTTCCCGCGTGATGGTGATGAACTCCCAGTGCAAAAGCACGGTCTGCCCGCCGGAAAAGAAGATGTTGAGCACAAACGTGAGAATGAGCAGGATTCTCAGCGGTTTGACAGACTTTAGAAGCTGCCGGAACGCAAGCCCGGCCAGCCGCGCGGTGAGGAACACGTACACCGCCGGAATGACGTAAAACATGGGCGAGCGGACCGTAAACACCATGGCGATATACACGATTGTCAGAAGGATTTTGGCGCGCGGGTCGAGGCGGTGCACCATGGTGTTGCCGGGCATGTACTGCCCCAGGGTGATGTCCTTAAACACCGCGGCTCACCCCCCTGAGCTTTACAAGCGCGTCGCGGACTTCGTCCAGCGTATACAGGCCGTCGGGCAGATCAAAACCATCCTTGATCAGCCGCTGCGCAAGCTCCGCGGCCTGCGGCACGCCCAGCCCGATTTTCCGGAGCTCGCCGGCCTGCCGGAAGATTTCGCGCGGCGTACCCGTCATCGAAAGCGTGCCGTTGCTCATCACGATCAGGCGCGTGGCGAGGGTGGAAATATCGTCCATGCTATGGCTGACCATGATCGTGGTCATGTCGTTTTCCCGGTGCAGCTTCCCGATCATCTGCAGGATCGAACGCCTGCCCGCGGGATCGAGTCCCGCGGTGGGTTCGTCCAGGATCAGCACCTTGGGGCGCATCGCCAGCACGCCCGCGATGGCCACGCGCCGCATCTGCCCGCCGGACAGCTCAAACGGCGATACCTTGCCCGTCGTTTCGGTATCGATACCGACCTGCTCGCACGCCCAGCGCACGCGCTCGTCGATTTCCTGCTTGGAGCAGCCGATGTTTTTGGGCCCGAAGGCGATGTCCTTGTTGACGGTTTCCTCAAACAGCTGGTATTCGGGGTACTGGAACACCAGCCCCACGTGCTTGCGCAGTTCGCGCAGGCCCGCGCCTTTTTGGGCGATATCCACGCCGTTGACCACCACGCGGCCCTCGGTGGGCATCAAAAGCCCGTTTAGATGCTGCACAAAGGTGGTTTTTCCCGAGCCCGTGTGGCCGAGGATGCCGATAAACTCGCCGTCCTCGATGGTCAGGGTGAGGTTGTGGATAGCCACGGCGGAGAAGGGGCTTCCGGCCATATAGGTATGCGACAGATTTTCTACCTGGATAGGCATGCCTTCAACTCCTTCGCCATATCGTCCACCGTCAGGATTCCGTCGGGCAGCGCAAAACCCCGGTCGTTTAGCATCTTTTGAAGCATTGCCATCGGCGGCACGTCCAGCCCGAGCCTGCGAAG
>JBDRTL010000114.1:0-4736 GCA_043824045.1 Bacillota bacterium | reverse complement strand
CAGTGTGTCTGCAAAACGATGTTTTTTGACACTCTGAGCCGGGGCTTTTAACCCCGGCCGAATGAGGAGGAAGCCCAAGGTGTCAGTTGCCGGGGGTCACGGCGTGGTCGCCTCGGTCGTATCGGTCGTATCGGTCATGTCGGTCGTATCGTCCGCCTGTTCGTCGGTCGGGTTGTTGGAGATCACGTACACGGTCCAGCCGCCGTTGTCTCTGCCTGGCTTTCCTTCGACGACGAATTTCTGCACGTTATCGCCGCTTAAAAGTTCAGTCAACTCCTCCGCGCGTTTGGCGGCGCGGATGCGGCGCGTGAAGGCCGCGGCATTCTGGCGGGAGCCGGAGAGCACCGAGCGGAAAATCATCTGCGCGTCCTCCGTCAGCGCTTCCTGCGCGAGGTAGGATTTCATCAGGGCAGCGGCGTTGCTCTCCGCTTCGGCGATCGCCTGATAGGCCTCCTCTGCGGTTGCGGGCGCGGTTACGTCCGCGGTTGCCGCGGGCAGCGCCAGGCCGTGCGCCTTGAGCAGCATTTCCAATAGCACGATCTGGGGATGAACGTCGACGGCCGCGATGCTTTTGCTGTCGGGGAACGCTTCCGCATACACGGCGTAGGAAGCCTGCCTTGCGTACGCGTCGGCCATGGCGGCGCTTAGCATTTCGTCCAGGGTGTAAACTTCGGCCGGTACGGCGGTTGCATCTTCCGCCGTAACGGTTTCTTGGGCGGCAGTCTCAGCGCTTTCAGCCGTTGCGAAAACGGCGGCGGATACGACCAGCGCCACGGACAGCACAAGGGCCAGGAATTTTTCCATTTTCATGTTCAGGTCACCTCACAAATTAATCATACGGTTCATAACCCGTATGATCAGTGTAGCAACTATATATGGACAAACTTTAATGAAACTATAATCGGCCTGTAAATTGACCGTGAAGGTTTATCATTTCCGGTGGAACTCGATAAATTCGTTGGCGACTTCGTAGCCGAGCTTTTCGTAAACGCGGTTGGACACGGGATTGTCGGCCTCGGCATACAGATAAGCATAATCGTAGCCGTCCCGGAAAATGAGGCGGGTGAGCTGTTTTGTGCAGCAGGTGGAATACTTGCGGCCGCGGTATTTGGGCGGGGTGTAGATTACGGCGACGGCGCGCGCGCCCGGGATCATACGCTGCAGCCGCCCCATCGTCACCACGGCGCCGTGATCGACCAGCACATATAAATCGTTGTTTTGAAGCATTTTATCGATATCCTGCCGCACCTTGCCGGGATCGTAGATGGCGTGGCATTCTTCCAGAAAGTTCCGGTAATCCTCCGTAAAATCGTACGCTACCTCGTTGGCGTTTACGAGCGGCAGGTCCAGCGTTTCCACGTCGATCAGCTTTTCGCATTTCCGCTGCAGCAAACGCCGCCCGGCGCGGTATGGAATGCCCAGTTCCGCAAACGCGTCCCTGACCGCCTGCATGGAGGCGAGATTGCCGTTGATCACGGAGGAAACCTTTTCGGTTTTGATCAAATGCTCCGCCATCCGCCTGGCCAGAGGCTCCGGATTGCCGCCGCATGTAAAGAATATCATCGGGAACGGCGGCGTTTGGATGGCAAGCAGCGTGTTGTCCCCGTCCTTTATCGCCGCGCCGAAAAAGCCCTGCTCCGCGCCGATGTTATTGCGGGCGTTTAAATACACGAGCTCCGCTTCCAGAATATGCTTAAGGATCACAGCCTGGTTGTCGGTCCAAAACGTCTCGGAATGGCTGTATTCGGTGATGTTCATGCGTGTCCTCCGCGGCAGGGAATGATGGTGTTTCTCGTACCCACATCATACCATAAGGCCGCGCTTTCGACAAATGGTTTGGCGGTCAAAACCGCGTGAAAACGCCCCGACATCGTTCGGGGCATTTCAGCTTGCTGATAAAGCCTCGTCTGTGTTGTCGCCTGCGCGTCGGCGAGAGCATCACTTACAAACGAGTAAGCTCAGCCCTTGCCTTACTTGGCTTCTAGCATCCGAGACTTTCTGAACAAGCTGTCATCCCGTTGCCAAACATGGTTTGTCAACGGTCTGAAACGCCCTGAAATCGTTCGGGGTATTTGCTTACTGGCTTGGATAAGTTTTCACGCCCAGCCCGTCGTAGTAGGCGACGTTTGGCTGCGGGGTGACGCCGTTCAGATATAAAAGCTCGTCCACCGTGGCGAACATGAACCCGCGCTCCTTAAGCGCTTCCAAAATCAGCGGCACGGCGTCCGCCGTTTTCTCCTTCGTATCATGCATTAAAAAGATATCCCCGTGCGCCGCGGCGCTTACCACACGGCGCGCCACGTCGCGCGCGTAGTCCGGGCCGGTGTCGCTGCCGGATTTGTGCCAGCGGATCAGCGGCCAGCCGACCTGCCGCGTAACGTAGGTTTTCAGATCGCCGCCCGGCGGGCGCAGGAGCGTGACGGGCAGGCCCGATACGTCCTGATACAGCTGTTTCTGCGCGCCGTACTCGGCCAGCATGTCCGCGGCGGACTGCTCCCACGGGTTTTCATGCGTCATGGAGTGCGCGGCGACCGTATGGCCGAAATCCATCTCCCGCCGCAGCATGTCGGGCTGCTTGATTACCGCCTTTCCCACGCAGAAGAACGTGGCGCCTGCGCCGTAACGCGCAAGCCCCGATAAAACTTTCTGCGTATAGGTGCGCGTCGGCCCGTCGTCAAAGGTAAGGGCGATCATCGGGCGTGTGGAGTTGTCGGTCTGCAGCATCGCCTGCGGGCGCATCAGCGGGCGGTAATCGGGATAGGGCAGAATCAGCCAGGCGATCTGCTGATGGTCCGGTAGTATCCGTTCCAGCGAAAAGGGCACCAGCAGCCGCCCCGCGCACGGCAGGAAGGACGCGCCGCGCAGCGCTTCGGGCGCAATCAACCGCTCCAGCGCATCTTCGTCGCGTGTCTCGTCCGGATAGTAGCTGTAAAGCATCTCCCGCGCCGCTTCGGTGAGCGTTGGCCACGCGGAGCTGTTCTCGTCAAATACGTCCGAAAGCGTGAGCGCCCGGCCGGTTTCCATATCGCTGGTCAGCACCTGATAAAAGAGCGCCAGCGTATTTTCGGTGGTAAAAGTATCGCTCTGAGACCGGCTCTCCGCAACGGCGCGGCCCGTGAGCAGAAAGCCCGCCCATTTCGTGCCGGAGACGCGGTAGGTCGCCGTCATGTCTGCGCGGCTGTCCGGATAGGCTGCCGTCTGCTTAAGCAACGCGTCCGCCGCCTCCCGCAGCGCCCGGTTGACGCTCTCCACGGCGGTGTGGGGCAGATCCACGGATACGTCCCCGTGCGTCTCCGATTGCCAGACCTCGGTTTCCACGCTGATTTGCAGCGCTTCGGGGTACGGATGTTCGTAGGGTTCGGCGGACGCCGCCGTTGCAATCAGGAGCAAAACGAGGCAGAAAACAACCCATCGGCGTAACTTTGGCAAGCGATCACGATCCCGTCTACACAGAGTGCATGGCTCAGTATGGCCGATTATACCCGTAAAGTCAACTCACCGCCGGTTCGTAAATCCTTTCGCCACAGCGCGGCGGCGGTTGTCTTTGCCTCTGATAACATGGTATAATTCGAAATGGCGCATATCATCACCCTGTTTTCAAATCCGTCATGAACCGTAAGGAGAATAACACAGTGGCGTTTACCGATATGATCAAAAAAATGCTGGGGCAAAGTAACGAAGCCGAGGTCAGGAAGCTTAAAAAGATAGCGGATCTGGTGCTTCAGAAAGAAGACGAATACAAGGCGCTGACCGACGACGCGCTTCGTAAAAAGACGGACGAGTTCAAGGCGCAGCTCAAGGATGGCAAAACGCCGGACGATATCCTGCCCGACGCCTTCGCGGCCTTCCGCGAGGCCGTGTGGCGCGTGGACGAAAAGCGGCTGTTCCCCGTGCAGGTGGCCGGCGCGGTCTGTTTGCATCAGGGGCGCATCGCCGAGATGAAAACGGGCGAAGGCAAAACCCATACCGCGACCTTGCCCGCCTACTTAAACGCCCTGGCCGGCGCGGGCGTGCATATCGTCACCGTCAACGATTATCTGGCCAGATTCCAGGGCGAGTGGATGGGCAACATCTTCCGCTTTATGGGCGTGTCGGTGGGCATCATCACCCACGGGCAGGACAATGCCCAGCGCCGCGCCGCCTACGCCTGCGACGTGACCTACGGCACCAACAACGAGATGGGCTTTGATTACCTGCGCGACAACATGGTCATCCGCGAAAAGGACATGGTGCAGCGCGGTCATGCGTTCGCCATCGTGGACGAGGTCGACTCCATTTTGATCGACGAAGCCCGCACCCCGCTGATCATCTCCGGACAGGGCGAGGAATCCACCGATATGTACGAAAAGGCGGACCGCTTCGTCAGCCGCCTGAAGCTTGAGGACGACTTCACCGTCGCCGAAAAGGAAAAGGCGGTTTCGCTTACCGAGCAGGGCATCGAGAAGTCGCAGAAGGCCTTCAACGTGGAAAACATCGCGGATTTGGACAACGCCGACCTCTACCATTACATTTTAAACGCCCTCAAGGCGCACGCCATTATGAAGCGCGACGTGGATTACGTCGTGCAGGACGGCGAGGCCATCATCGTGGACGAATTCACCGGCCGCCTGATGATCGGGCGGCGCTACTCCGACGGGCTGCACCAGGCCATCGAGGCCAAGGAGCGCGTGAAGGTCAACCGTGAGTCAAAGACGCTCGCCACCATCACGTTCCAGAACTATTTCCGCATGTATAAA
>JBDRTL010000113.1:0-8199 GCA_043824045.1 Bacillota bacterium | reverse complement strand
AAACAGCATCATTGTAGTGAGTAACAGTGCGACGATTTTCTGCAAACGACAGGTTTTCATAGGTGTACCTCCTCCAAAATTTTGGGTATGATCGTATAAAGCGATGATACATGAAATATAATTACTTGTCAATAAGAAAATAATATTTTATTTCACCATTATTTTGTAATTTTTCTTGACGAACAGACTATAATCTATCATAATATCACCATTGGAGGCGAAAATATGAACGGCAATGCAGTTTTAAAGAATATTCTTGACGCATACGACGTCTTGTTCAGCGCCGAGAAAAAGGTTGCCAACTATATTCTGAACCATCCGCAGGAAGTCGTCGAACTCAACGTGGTGGAGCTTGCGATAAAAAGCAACGTCAGCGACGCCACCGTGATTCGGTTCTGCAAACATGTAGGCTGTGCCGGGTACCATCAGTTCAGAATTATGCTGGCCAGATCTTTGGCGCCGGAATCAAAGGAAGAAGAACGCGATAAGCAAGACTTCGATGAAAATAATATTTTTGACAGCTGCATCAAAACAATCGATCAAATCAGCAAAAACCATGAAAACGCCGAAGTGATCGGGAAATGTGCCGAGTTAATCGACGCGAGCGACATTGTGCACGTGATCGCAAAAGGAAACACCGCCACTCTTTCACAGTACTTTGGCTTCAGACTGGAAAGAATGGGAATTCGCGCGATGTATAACGAGGACCCTGTGTATTTTATCAATCATATCAATCTGGCTTCCAAAGACGACATTGTCATTGGGATTTCAAAATCAGGCAGCTCGAAATCCATCATTCAGGGCATGGAACTTGCGAAAGAAAAGGGCCTGAAAACAATCGCCATCACGCGCAGCAGACAATCTTATATTGCCAATGCCGCCGATTACGTGCTGATATCATCGGGCGTTAAGGAGTCGCTGAATTATCAGAAGGACTATGATCATCTCAATGAGATTGTCATTATCAACGTATTGCTCCACGCGTTGCTCAACGCAAAGAAAACCGCGAATATCGACGCCGAACGATTGGAGTATATTTTATCGGAAGACAAGCTTTGAAAATACGCTGACCGCTGCCGGAACAGGGCTTCAAACCAATGAATATCCTCCGGATTGTACAGACGCATCCCCTCGGATCCAGCCGCACAGGCCGGACTGTTATTGCGCTTGCGTACCCCGATTGCGGGATAGGTTTGCAGCTTAAACTGATTCTCCCCGATCCGGCAATCCGAATATCGCTTTAGCCTTCACTTTTTCCGCTTCTGCGCGGTGCAAATCCCATTCTTTCGCAGACAACGGTTTGGCGCGTGCGGTAAAACGGATCGCATCCCAGGCGTCTCGTCCGTATCGGCAATGCCCGCGAAAGCCGCGGCGCTCACCCTCCTATCGGTTTTCCCAAGCATGCGCAAAACATGTACGCTCCCCCTCAGCCTTCTCCCGCGTCCGCCGTCTCATCAAGGAAGCGTCCGGGCTTGTTATTCGTTTTCGTAAATGCCCGCAACCTCGCCGACGTAGAAATAATGAAAATCTTCCTTCGGATAGCAGGTTTCGATGATTTCCGGTATAATAAAATTCTCCTGCTGCAGCCGCCCGCGATACAGCTTGCGGCACACGATCGCCGTTTTCCCCTCCCGAAAGGTCGGCTGACCGCCTACCCTTTCCACGTGGAAGCCCACCTCGTGGATCTTGTCTCCATCCCGGCCGGATTTTGCGCCCAGGACGCCCAATTCCTTCTGGTAGCCTTCAAAGAGCGTGACCGTAAAGAAATCGCTTGCGTCCACAAATTCCCTCGTGTACCGCTGCGGACGAATATAGACGGTGACCACGTTCTTGCTCCAAAGCACGCCGATCCCGCCCCAGCTTGCGGTCATCGTGTTCACGACGCCGTCCTTTTCCGCGGTGATCAGCGTCCAGTTCTTTCCGATCGCCTCAAACGGCTTGATCGCGTATTGCGCGGTGTGCACTTTCCGGTAACTCATGCGTATCCATCTCCTTATCTGTTTTCATCAGGGGCTCTTTGCTCTTTCCATCTCCAATCACTTTACCATGACTTGACGGGTTGTGTACAGCTGACTGTGCCAAACGCCATACGCTATACGCTTCCTATGGATTGATTGCCTGGATACTATCCGGCGATCTCCCTGATTTGCGGCTGCGAATGCAAAAGACCGGCAAAAGGGCAAGACGCGGCGCGCTTTTTTACATACGCGACGCGGGCACCCCCAAAAAGGAATGGTACAATAGGATATGGACCGGCAAGAAAATTCCCGTTTGACTGCTTAAGGAGTGCCCGATATGAAGATTCTGATCGACGCGGACGGCTGTCCGGTGGTGGATATCGCCCTTGCCTGCGCCAGACGCAAGGGCATACCGGTTCTGTTGATCTGCGATACCGCCCACTATTTTGAGCGCGAAGGCGCGCGGACCATCACCGTGTCAAAGGGAGCGGACAGCGCCGATTTCCGGCTCGTGAATCTCGTGGAAAAGGGCGATCTGGTGATTACGCAGGATTACGGCCTTGCGGCGATGGCCCTGGCAAAGCAGGCGGCAGTGCTCAGTCAAAACGGCAT
This sequence comes from Bacillota bacterium, assembly GCA_043824045.1. GTDB lineage: Bacteria > Bacillota > Clostridia > Christensenellales > Aristaeellaceae > CAXXOK01. The sequence continues at coordinate 5,629 of JBDRTL010000113.1, read as the reverse complement.
GCGGTATGCGGACGGCAATATCGATTCGCTGCTTTTAGCGCGGCATACCGCCCGCAAAATCCGCATGGGCGGCGGCCGGCTGAAAGGCCCGGCGAAGCGAACAAAGGAGCAGGACGGCGCGTTTGGGGAAGCTTTGTGCGCATTGCTGGCCGATGCGCAATCATAAACCGCCGTTCTCCGCCGCGCCGGGATGGCAGGGCGCATTATATGATATAATACGGATAGAAAACCATTTGCCGGTATTCTGCGATATGCTATTCTATGCAAAAGAAAGACGGCCGCAAAATGATGAAAGAAAAAACAACGGCGTTTGAACGTTGCCGACAAACCCTGTCTCCCGCTGAGAACGAAGCGCTGGATATTTTTTTTGCGGATTATGAACTTCACAACTTTCTGGGCGGCAATGAAAAAGCGCGCATGCGCATCGATTTCGAGAACGCTATTCTTACGTATCTTTCCCTTGGCGTTCCGCTGACGGAGGCGCTGCGGCGGCTCAGCATTGATAACCTCGGCGGTTTCTACGCACGGCCGTCGCTGCGCTGGTATCCATTGGACAACGCCGCGAAGATCTACCCGTTTTCGATGACGCACGGGCGCATGGCGGTATTCCGGCTTTCCGTGTACCTTACGCAAGCCGTCATACCCGAAATCCTGCAGATGGCGCTCACCTTTACCATCAAACGCTTTCCCAGCTTCGCCACAACGGTGAAAAAAGGCTTTTTCTGGCACTATCTGGACACTTCCAAGCGGAGATACTCCGTAGAGACCGAAACCAGCATCCCCTGCCGCCCTCTGAAGGTTGAAAGAAGCGGTTCGCAGACTTTCCGGGTTATATCCTATCAAAACCGCATCAGCGTTGAGTTTTTTCATATCTTGACGGATGGTCATGGCGGTATTGTATTTTTAAAGACTCTTCTGGCCGAATATCTGCGGCTGCTTGGAATCGAATCGGGAAAAGACCAAAGCACGTTCGACGTCAACGAAACTCCCTCGCCGCATGAGCTGACCAACGAATTCGCGCTGGTTCCTAAAACCGATAAGGCCTCAGGCTTTGTGGACAAACCGGCTGTGCAGATGAGCGGCAGGCTGACCTGGCAGAAACCCTGCCGCGTGCTGCATTTCAAAATAAACGCCGATTCGATGAAACGGGCGGCCAAACGGTACAGCGCCACCATCACCGCTTATTTGCTCGCACTGATCTTCGTTGCCGCAAAGAATGCCACGGACGAAACGAAGGGCATGCTCAATGTGCAGGTGCCCGTCAACATGCGCAAATTCTATCCTTCGGAAACGCTTCGGAATTTTTCCATGTACTGCGGTATTAAATTGCCGCTCAAGCAAATCACGGACGTGCAGTCCATCATCGAAGACATTGCGGCGCAGCTTACGCAAAAGGCCTCACAGAGCGTCATGAGCGAAATGGTCACGGCAACGGAGCGCCTCGTAGCCGCTATGCGGTTTATCCCGCTTATGATCAAAACCCCGGCCGTGAAGCTGGTCAACGGCTTTTTAAGCGACAGGATCTTCAGCACAACGCTTTCCAACCTCGGCGTTATCCATCTGCTGCCGGAGCTTATGACGCATGTGCTGAGTATGGACGCGGCGATGGGACCGGCGATTACCAACCGAGCAAGCTGCGCGCTGGTCACTTTGGGAAATACGGCGACGCTGTCGATCACCAAGATTACCGTCGATCCTACGTTTGAGGAGACGCTTTACGGCTTGCTGGTTGCCGACGCCGTTTCGCTGACCGTGGAAGGGAGCGCGCTGTATGAAGATTGAGCTTGTCTATCCGGAGCGCACAGAAAAAGCGCTGCAGCGCAGCAGGATATTAAAATTTACCCGCTGGCCGTTTCTGCTGGCCGTCTATCTGTGCCCGATCCTCAATCTCTACTTCGGCGGGAGCGCGTGGAGCGTCGTGGTGCTCTGGGCGCTCTGGATGGCCTGGTCGATGGCGTTATCCCCGGACCTGGTGGAGTACAACCGCATCAGCCAGACCATCAAGCTGGTGGAACATGTGTGCGTCATGCTGATATTGATCGACCTGCTGCTGGCCCCCGGATGGGCGGTGGACGTGGTGTTCATCCTATGCTTCTCCGCGCTGATCCTGACCGCCGTGCTTTTTTTCTCGGACCTGAACAAGCAAAGGCAGAATATGCTGCCGATGCTTTTGTTTATCACCATATCCATCGCCGCGTCGATCATTGGGCTCACGCTGTGGAAAGGAAAGGATTTGTGGCCGGCCATGCTGGCCGGCGTGCTTGCTCTGGCGCTCGCGCTGGCGTGCTTCTCCGTGCTCGGGCGGGATTTTCTGCTGGAATTCAAGAAGCGGTTCCATACGGAATAAGGCTGCGCGGAGAACAACGGCGGATGATCGGCGACAGGAATCCCCGGCAAGTCTTACAATAACGTTTGCCGTTTATGGCGCCGTGCGGTTGGAAAAGCAGCTCGTCCCTATTCTCCCGGCTATTCTTTTTCGATCACGATACAACCGCATGGCTCAAGCGTCAGCTGAAGCCCGTCTGAAGATGGCTCCATGGCAACGCCCTCGCCGCCAAACCATGTGCGATACTCTCCTTTTGGCAGGATCATCCGCCGCTTTTCCTCCATATTGACAATCGACCAAAGCTCTTTTTTTCCACCAGCCGTTCTTTGCACGACAAGCGGCAAATACCGTGCGTCAATCGCCGCGCGGAATTTTCTGGTCTTCTTGCGAACGCGAATAAAGCGTTTGATCATGCCAAACACATCTTGATTGAAGTGATCCCACGGCATCGTTTTACGGCAGTCAGGATCCGCCCCGCCCGTAATTCCCGCTTCCAGCCCGTAAAAAATGAGGTCGATTCCCGGGTACAGCAGCATAAAGGCAAGGGCGCACCGCAGTTTTTCCGGGTTCCCCGCGCAAAGCGTCAGAAAGCGGGGCGTGTCGTGGCACTCGAGCATACAGGCATTCAGGTCTCTGGCGTACGCCGGGTAGGCCAGCAGCGCGCGGCTGATGCGGTGCGTAAACTGCGCCGCGTCAATGGAGTGCAGCGCAAAGTAATCACACAGCGTTCTGTAAAACGGGTAATTGATCAACCCGTGAGCCAGCCCGCCGAACACCATGTCCGTATTTTCCTGCCACGCCTCCCCGAGGATGAGGATTTCCGGGTTGATGGCATACAGCCTTTGACGCAGCCTGCGTAAAAAGCCCGGATCCATCTCGTCGGCCACATCCAGCCGCCAGCCGTCCAGCGACAGCTCGCGCGTCCATTTTTCAGCGATTGCCAGAAAATTATCCTGAACCTCCGGGTTGCTTTGCCGGAGCTTGGGCATCGCGGAGTAGTAGCCGATCGTTTCGTATGTCGGCGGCTCACGAGCCACGGGGTATTCATCCACATAAAACCAGTCCCGGTACCGCGACTGCTTTCCAAATTCCAAAACGTCCTGAAACGGCGGGAAGGCCAAGCCGCAGTGGTTGAATACGCCGTCCAGAATCAGCCGTATGCCGGCATGATGGAGCCGGTCCGCAAGCTCCCGCAAATCATCGTTCGTGCCCAGCATCGGATCCACGGTTTGATAATCCTGCGTGTTATACCGGTGATTGGATGGCGAGCGGAAAACAGGGTTCAGGTAGATGGCTTCAATGCCCAGGTTTTTCAGGTACGCGGCCGAATGGCCGATTCCTTGCAGATTTCCGCCGTAAAACCCTTCCGCGCCGGGCGTTTCATTCCACTCGCGCAAAGGTATGCCGGTATCCTTTGCCTGCAGCCGCCTAAACCTGTCCGGAAAGATCTGATAGAGTATCGCCCCGTTCGCCCATTGCGGCACCACGGGGACCTGTTCCTCCAGCGTATAGATATACTCAAACAACCCCTTGCCGGGTTCTTCGCGCGTTACGCCGTAGGCGCTCAGCCAATACGGGATATCCTCCACCGTAAACTGAAAACAGTAGACGAGGTACATCACTTTCACACGCAGCGTGACGCTGTATTCGTAACAGTAAAATTGCCCGTCAAACCCGGCAAATTCCATCGGCGCTTCCGTCCATAAGCTGTCTGGCCGGTTTTTGTTCCGGAAACGGATTTTGATTAAACCTTCGGCGCAAAGGCGGACAGAGAAGCGAACCGCATGCAGGGACAACGGGTACGCATACCGCATATTCGGTTCATGCAGAGCGATCATAGACGTTCACCCTTTCACTGCGCCCGCGGTAATCCCCTGCACCACAAAGCGCTGCATAATCAGGAAAAAGACGACCACGGGAAGCGTCGAGACCACAAACCCCGCCATAATATAGTGCCACTGCTGGTTGTATTTCCCGTAAAAATACATCTGGCTCAGCGGAATGGTGATGGGCTTTGCCAGAATCAAATACGGGAGAAGAAAATCGTTCCAAATCCAAAGCGCGTTGAGCACGGCGACTGTGGCGCAGACGGGTTTGAGTAGCGGCACGACAATGCGTGTGAAAACGCGCAGGGCGCCGCAGCCGTCGATCACCGCAGCTTCTTCCAATTCCATGGGAAGCGAAAGCACAAAGCCGCGGATTAAAAAGATGGGAATCGCGCATTGCAGCGCGGCGTATATCACGATAAGCCCGGGCACCGACCCCGTGAGGTGCAACGCTTTCGCCGTCGTGAGCAGCGCGATCATAATGGTGTGAAAGGGCACAAACATCGACGACAGAAACAATATCGTCAAAACGCCCGCCATCCTGCTTTGCCAGCGTGCCAGCGCATAGCCCGCAGGCAGGCTGATCAGCAAATTCAGGACGATCCCCCCGCCGGTGATCAAAACGCTGTTGAAAAACGCAGCGATGAAATTCGATTGCGCAATGACGACGCGGTAATTGTCAAGCGTTGGGCTGCCTGGGGGCAGCAAAGGAGAAGCGATGATTTCACCTTTGGTTTTCAGCGAGTTCAAAACGGCGACCGCGACCGGCAGCAAAACGGCAAGCGCGATCAACCAGGCCAGAAGCGTGACCGCGGCACCCCCTTTTGGTTTGGCCTTTATCCTTCCCGCTCGGTTCATGCTTTGCCCTCGTTTCTGATTTGCCGCAGCTGAATGACCGCCGTCAGCGCCGCGATGCATACGAAAAGAATAATGGACTGCGCCGTGGCATATCCCGTGCGGTTGGAGCGGAAACCCGTGTTGTAAATCATCAGCGCGATGGTCGTCGTCGCGCCGGCCGGGCCGCCGGACGTCATCGCCATGGGATAGTCAAACGCCTTTAAATTCACCGTCAGCAACAGAATCGTGTTCATGAAAAACGCCGGTTTGAGCAGCGGAAGCTTGATGTTTAACAAAACCTGCCCGCGGGACGCGCCGTCGATCGCCGCCGCTTCCCGCAGTTCTAGCGGGATATTCCCCAGCGCCGCGATATAAATCAGCATATAGTACCCCGCGCACTGCCATATGGCCGTAAACCCAATGGCATAAATGGCCAGCGACGGATTCCCAAGCCAGCTGATATAATATGCTTTTGGAATGTGCAATGCGGAAAACAGCGCGCGCGACACATCCCCGTATAAAAACACCCAGACGAAACCGACGATGATCAGACTCATCAAATTCGGCAGAAAGTAAACGGTTCGCAGCGTTTTGCCAAATCGCGGGTTTTCATCCAGCAGCAGCGCAAACAGAAGCGCCG
>JBDRTL010000112.1:0-10930 GCA_043824045.1 Bacillota bacterium | reverse complement strand
CGGAAATTATGCTCGCTTGACAGTTCCTTATCCAGGTCGCTGTCGTCGTACGTTTCGTAGTCCCCGTAATCCTCATAATCGTTATATTCACTGCCGGGATCGCCGGAATAGGCGGTATTGCCGTCCCATTGATTGCGGTTGCCGGACGGATTATTGTAGTCGTCTTGCATACACAGCCCTCCCGTTATACGGTATCCATCCAGGGTTCTAAGCCGTCGTCCCGCCCGGTCAGGCTGCCCCGCTTTTCCAGCGCGGGAAACTTCAGCTGGCGCAGCGCTTCGTAGACGACGACCGCCACGGAATTGGACAGGTTCAGGCTCCGCGCGCCCTGCGCCATCGGGATTCGGATACAGCGGTCATAGGTTTTTTTCAGCAGGCTTTCGGGCAGCCCCCGCGTTTCGCTGCCGAACACGAGAAAATCATCGGCCTGGTAGCGAACCTCGGTATAGGCTTTCGCCGCCTTGGTGGACAGAAAATGAAAATTCGCGCCTGGGTACGCTTTAAGCAGATCGTCAAAGCAGTCGTAGGTGCGGTAGGACATCATATGCCAGTAATCCAGCCCCGCGCGCTTCAAATAGCGGTCGGAAAGCGAAAAGCCCAGCGGTTTGATCAGGTGCAGCGTGCAGCCGGTGGCCGCGCAGGTGCGGGCGATATTGCCGGTGTTCTGGGGTATCTCGGGGTTGAAAAGCACGATGTGCATGATATATCCTCCGCTTTCATTGTACATCGGTTCCTTCGCATCGGTCAACTGACGGAAACATTCCTTAGCGACCGCTTAAGCAGGGTATCCGCCTGTTCCTTGAGCGAAAGGTAAGCGGGCCGCAGGGTTTTATTTTCCGCAAGGTACGCGGCGCAGGCCGCCGCGTCGTGCAGCAGTTTCCCGTTCATCATGTCCGCGCCGCCCGCCCACAGCGATACGCCGTGCTGCTGCGTGCCTAAAAGTTCGCCGGGGCCGCGCAGTTCCAGATCCTTGCGGGCGATCTCGAAGCCGTCGCTTAAATGCGTCAGCGCCCGCAGGCGTTCGTTTTCCTCGCCGACGAGGAAGCACCGGCTTTCCTGCGCGCCGCGCCCCACGCGCCCGCGCAGCTGGTGCAGTTGCGCCAGCCCGTAGCGCTCGGCGTCCTCCACGATCATGATGGTGGCGTTTTCTACGTTCATGCCGACCTCGATTACGGTGGTGGCGATCAGCGCGGCGATGCGGTTTTGCGAAAACGCGGAAAGCACCTCGGCTTTCTCGATAGACGGCTGCTGCCCGTGTGTGACGCCGATGGGAATGCCCTTCAAAATGCCCAGCGCCAGCGCCTTGTGCAGGCTTTCCACGGCTTTGAGCTGCGCCGTGCCCTCGTCTTCCTCGATCAGCGGGCATACGATATACGCCTGATGCCCCTGCTCCAGTTCGTTTCGCAGAAAGCGGTACATATCGTCCCGCTTTTCGGCGGGCACGATGCGGGTTTTCACGGGCGTGCGCCCCGGCGGCAGTTCGTCCACCACCGATACGTCCAGATCGCCGTACATCATCAGGGCGAGGGAGCGGGGGATGGGTGTGGCGGACATGACCAAAAGGTGCGGGGCCGCGCTGACGCCGCCCTTGCGGATCAGCCGTGTGCGCTGACCTACGCCGAAGCGGTGCTGCTCGTCGGTGATGCACAGCCCCAGATCGCGGTATTTGACGCCCTCGGAGATCAGCGCATGCGTGCCGATGACCGCTTGCCATTCCCCGCTTTGTATTCTGTCCATCGCCTCGCGACGCTCGGCGGTTTTCATGCCGCTGAATAAAAGCCCGCACCGGATATGATGCGGTTCAAGCAGCTTTTGCGCGCTCTCGAAGTGCTGGCGCGCCAGGATCTCCGTCGGCGCCATAAACGCCGCCTGGCAGCCCGCGCGGGCGCACAGCGCCATCGCGCCGAACGCGATCGCCGTTTTGCCGCAGCCGACGTCGCCCTGCACCATCCGCGCCATGGCGGCGGGCTTTCGCAGATCGGCGGCAATCTCCAAAAGCGTCCGCCGCTGCGCCTTGGTCGGCGCAAACGGCAGGGTGTTCCAGTATTGGTCCTCCGCGCCGCGCGGGATGGGCAGTGCGCGGCCGTCATGCCGCTGCCGCTTGAACTGCCGTACGGCGATCTGATAGAGCAAAAGCTGCTCAAACGCGATGCGCCGCTGCGCCGCCGCGACGCGCGCCATGGTATCCGGCTGATGTAAAATACGGATGGCGTCGGCGGAGCGCATCAGCTCGTACCGCGCAAGGATTTCTTCGGGCAGCGTTTCCCGGCAAACCGTATCCGCGTGCGGCAGCGCCTGGCGGATCAGGGTTTCGCGCGTCTTGTTGGGGATGCCCTCGATGGCGCGGTACACCGGCACGATTCGCATGCTGTCTTCCAGCCGCGGGTTTATCAGCCGCATGCCCGCTTTTTGGCGCTCCACCCTGCCGTACAGCAAAAAGTCGTCCTTTTTGGAGAGCACCTCGCGCATCCACGGCTGGTTGAACCAGCAGCCGGTCAGTTGGCCCGTATCGTCCTTGAGCGCGCAGGTGACGTGGGCAAGCTTGCCGTGGTAATACGCCTTCGGCGTCCCCGCTTTTTTAAGCCGGAACGCCTGCTGCGCGCCGTGGCGCGCGTCGGCGACGCGCGTCAGGTTTCCCATATCGCGGTAGCGGTAGGGCACGGTGTATAAAAGATCACGCAACGAGTGAATACCCGCTGCGTGAAGTGCGTTTAAGCGTATTGTACCGACGCCCCGAAGATCAGAGAGTTCCATGGTTATTCCACGGAGATCAGATAATAGTACAACGGCTGGCCGCCCTTGTGCATCTCCACGTCGCAATCGCCGAACTGCTCGGCGAGGTCGTCGGTCAGCGTCTGCGCTTCCTCCCGGGTCACGTCGCTGCCGTAGTATACGGTGATCAGCTCGTCGTCTCCGGTGACGATTTTGCGCATCAGTTCCTTGGCGACGATCTGCGGATCGCTGCCCTTTAAATCCACCTTGCCGTTGTTCAGGCCGATGATGTCGCCCTCTTTGATTTTCAGGTGATCGACCACACTGTCGCGCACGGCGTAAGTGACGGTGCAGGTGCGCACGCGCTGGGCCGCCTCGTCCATGTTTTTCAGATTGTCTTCGTCGCCCGCTTCTTCCTGATAGGCGATGATGCCCGCGATGCCCATGGCGACGTTCTTGGTGGGAATCACGTACACATGCTTGTCCGTTGTCAGCGCGGCGGCCTGCTGCGCGGCTAAAATCACGTTTGTGTTGTTGGGAAACACAAAGACGCTCCTGGCGTTGATCTTCAAGATGCCCCCGCTGATGTCCTCTATGGAGGGGTTCATCGTCTGCCCGCCCTGGACGATCTGGTCCACACCCAGATCATGGAAAATCGCGTCGAACCCTTCGCCCACCGATACCGTCAGTATGCCCGACGCCTTGGGCGGCCCGTTCTTCTTGCTCTCCTGCTGCGCCTCGGCCTTGTCGCGGCGCTGCTGGATCATGTTTTCGATTTTCAGGTTCACCAGCTCGCCCAGCGTAACGCCGAAGTTAAGCGCCTTGCCGGGTTCGTTGGTATGCACGTGCACCTTGACCAGCGCAAGGTCGCCCACCACCAGCACGCAGTCGCCGATGCGGTTTAATTTGCGGCGGAAGGTGTTCACGTCTTCGTCGGTGATATCGGGATAAAGGTTCTGGATTAAAAACTCGGTGCAATACACGTATCTGATCTCGCCCAGCAGGTCGTGGTCATCCTCGAACATCACTTCGCCGTCGGCGGAAAAATCGATGATTTCCTTGGGTACGTCTTCGCCGCGCAGCGCTTTGGCATAGCCCATATACAAAAGCAAAAGACCGCGTCCGCCCGCATCTACAACGCCTGCCTGCGTCAGAGCCGGGAGCATCTGCTGCGTCTTTTTGAGAATCACTTCGCCTGAGGACAAAATCACCTCGAACAGCGCGTCAAAGTCCTCCGGCGCTTTCTCGGCCTGTTTGATCGCTTCCTCCGCGATCACGCGGGCGACGGTTAAAATGGTGCCTTCCTTGGGTTTCATCATGGCTTTATAGGCATATTCGGAGCCGCTTTGGAGCGCGGCGGCAAACTGTTTGGGGGAAATCCGCTCCACGCCTTCGAGCCCGTGCGCAAACCCGCGGTACAGCTGCGATGTAATCACGCCGCTATTGCCGCGCGCGCCGCGCAGTGCGCCCTTGGCCATCGCGTCGGCCGCTTCGCCCGCGCGGATGTATTCCTTTTGGCTGACCTCGCGGATCGCAGCCGCCATCGTCAAAGACATATTCGTGCCCGTATCGCCGTCGGGTACGGGAAATACGTTCAAAGCGTCTACCGCGTCGCGGTTATTTTCAAGCATCGCTGCGCCCGCCATGACCATATCGCGCAGCAGAAGGCCGTCAATCATCTTGATCTGCATCAGAAATAAATCCTCCTGAGCCGAACTTACACGCGAACACCCTCAACCGAGATGTTCACACGGCGAATTTGGATGCCCGTCATACTTTCCAGCTTATACTTGACCGTATCCACGATCACTTTGCACACCTCGCCGATGGAGATGCCGTACTCGACGATAATAAAAAGATCCACGTCGAGCTTGTCGTCCACCATGCGCAGCTGCACGCCCTTGGTCAGGTTCTCGCGCCCCAGCCACTGCGTGATGCCGTCCTTGATGCGCTTTGAAGACATTGCAACGATGCCGTAGCATTCCAGCGCGGCGTAGCCGGCGACTCTGAGCATGACGTCCTCATTGATAAAGACGGTGCCGATATCGTTCTTGATCTTGCATTCCATATTCCACATGCCTCCTTGCGGCGGTTGATGCGCACGGGCCTAAACAGCATACGATAGAAAACGCTGCGTCTGACAGCATTGCTTTCGGACGGAATATCCGTACGAAAACGCAAAATGATTATACATGAACGGTGCGCATTTCGCAACTGCCGCGCCCGGTTGTATATTTTATGGTTTCTTTTTCGGGAGACACTCCGGGAAGAAATGAATTATGATACAATATTATGCATACCTCGTACAATCGTGAGCAACGCAATTCATTCTGTCCAACGATTCCAGGATCAATGGCGCTCTTGGATGCAAATAAATCTGTTGGAGAAAAAACTTAAAAAGGAGAGGTTTTATGTCCGGCTATTCTAAGACCAATGACGTTCTTGGTAGCGTGAACCGAGGCGATCCCTGCGAATCAGGGCTTTGTACGCTGTGCAGGGCGGACTGCAAGGGCAGATGCGAAACATGGCTGTCCTCCATGAAAGGGAGGAAGATGTTGTACCCGCGCGACTTCGGCGCGGTAACGGCGGGTTCGTCCAACGTCAACCATGAGGGGGTGTGCTACAACAACCTGCGCATTCAGGGATACAACTACGGCGCGCACGGTTTGCCCGGCGGTTTGTCAAACTCCGCCGACGATTGCATCTTCCCCAACGTCAGCCTCGAGACCACGTTCGGCAAGGCCGAAAAAACCAAATCCCGCGTGCCGATGATGACGGGCGCGCTGGGATCTACGTTCATCGCCGCAAAGTACTGGGAATCCTTCGCCGTGGGCGCGTCGCTGGTGGGATTTCCCATCGTGATAGGCGAAAACGTGGTGGGCGTGGACAAGCAGTCGGTGCTTAAAAACGGCAGAATCCAAAGCGCGCCCGAGCTCGAGCGCAGGATTGACGTTTACCTGAAGTACTTCGACGGCTACGGCGCGATCATCGTGCAGATGAACGTGGAAGACACCCGCAACGGCGTGGCCGAATACCTGATCGAGAAATACGGCAACAAGGTGATCATCGAGCTCAAGTGGGGGCAGGGCGCCAAGGATATCGGCGGGGAAATTCAGGTGACGAGCCTGGAGTACGCGCTGTTTTTGAAAAACCGCGGCTACATCGTCGATCCCGATCCCGGCAAGCCCGCCGTGCAGGAGGCGTTCAAGAGCGGCGCGATCAAGTCGTTCGCGCGCCACAGCCGCCTGGGCTACACCGACATGAGCTCCAGCGCCGAGGTGCGCAAGGCCTTTATCTCCGCGGTGGAATACCTGCGCGGGATCGGCTACAAGCGCATCACGCTGAAGACTGGTTCCTACGGCATGGAAGCGCTGGCAATGTCCATCCGCCTTGCGACGGAAACCAAGCTCGACCTCCTCACCGTGGACGGCTCGGGCGGCGGCACCGGCATGAGCCCGTGGAACATGATGGAGAGCTGGGGCGTGCCGTCGGTGCATCTGCATGCCAAAGCGTATGAATATGCACGGATCATGGCTGCGGACGGCTGGGACGTGGTGGATATGGCGTTTGCGGGCGGCTTGGCAAGGGAAGATCATATCTTCAAAGCGCTGGCGCTTGGCGCGCCGTTTGCAAAGCTGGTCTGCATGGGCCGCGCGCTGATGATTCCCGGCTATCTGGGCTCGAACATCGAGGGCGTAATCCATCCCGAGCGCAGGGAAAAGATATGCGGCAACTGGGACGCGCTGCCCAAGGCCATCGCCGACGAGTTCGGCACGACCGCCGAGGAGATCTTCGCGGGCTATTACGACGTGCGCAGCAAGGTGGGCGCGGCGGAAATGAAGCATATCCCCTACGGCGCGATCGGCGTGTGGACGCTGAGCGACAAGCTGGCCGCGGGCGTGCAGCAGCTGATGGCAGGCGCGCGCAGGTTCCGCACCGATCAGATCTCGCGGGACGATATCTTCTCCGCGAACCGCGAAACCGAGCGGGAAACCGGCGTGCCTTTCATGACCGACGTGGACGATCAATTGGCGAAAAAGATCCTCAAAGACTGACCAGCCTGTTGAAAAAACCTAATCTGCGTTGTCATCTGCGGGATGTCAAAGGGTATCACTTACATACGAGTAAGCTCAACCCCTTTCCACCCTTGTTTCCTAGCATCTCAGGCTTTTTGAACAGGCTGGCAGTGTGCCTGGGAAATGAGGTATTTTAACATTCAGGTGCGGCCTCTGCTAGAGCCGCGCTTTTTTCACGCGTCCGGGTATGTTATAATGATGCGGATTTGTTTTTTGGAGGCGGAAAGATGAACGGCCGAAAACAGTGGAGCGCGTGGCTTCAAAACGCGTCCATGCTCATCTATATTCTCTGGCTGATGCTGCCCGCCGTGCAGGTGCGGCTCAAGGCGGCCACCGGCGCGATGGCGCTGCTTGTGTTCGCCGTCGGCGTGCTTTTGGACGGGGAAACGCTTTTAAGGCACTGGAAAGCATTTGTACCGCGGGTATTGTGCGTGGCGGCGCTGCCGCTGCTGCTTTTGTTTTTCCTAAACCGCGGCGGAAGCGAGCCGGTCGGCTATTACGCCCAGCAGGTGATGTTCTGGTTCCCGCTGCTCTGGTGCGCGCACACCCTGCAAACAGGAGACAAACCGGCATACCGCTTCGTGTTTCTGGCCATGCTGCTTGCCTTTATGGTGACGATCCTCACCACTGCCGGATGGCTGATCGAGGGGATGCTCCGGGAGGGCGGCAAGGTGTTCGCCTACGCCCGTTCGCTTGGCAGCGGCGTGGAGGGCAGGCAGGATTACTTAAACGAGTTGATGGGCCGCAACATCGGCGGATACGGCTTTGTGTACGCCGGTGTGTTTGCGCTTCCGCTTACGTTTTTTCTGGCGGGCGGCAGGGGATGGAGGCGCTGGGCGTTTTCCGCGCTGTACGCGCTGCAGCTTTTGATGATCGTGCTCTCCCAATACACCTATGCCATCGTGTTCGCCGCGGCGATCACGGGCGCGGAGCTTTTGGGGCTTTTGTTCCGCAAGATCTTCAGGCGCATGTCCGCCGGCGTTTCGCTGTTGTGCGCCGTTCCGGTGCTGGCGCTTGTGTTCCTGCTGCGCATCCCGCTGGTCGCGGGGCTTACATCCCTTGCCGAAGCCCTGCGGTTTGAGAACATCGCCTTCAGCTTCAACCAGCTGCTGGCTGCGCTGGGCGGCGGCGGAATCGCCGAAGGATCGCGGCTGGAGGCCTACGCCACCTCGTGGAACAGCTTCGTTTCGTCGCCCGTCTTCGGCGGGATCTTTTCCGGGCAGGCGCGGCTGGGGATGCACTCGGAGGTTTTGGATTCGCTGGCGGCCCTGGGCATAGCCGGCACGCTCGCGTTCCTTGCGGCCGTATGGGTGATCGGCCGCGGCGTGGGGAAGGGGCTTTCCAAAAGTCCCGCCCTGCCGCACCTGATCTTGCAGTGGGCCGCGTTTATCGCGTTTATGGCCGTGGGCACGGTGTTCTATGCGCGGGAAATTTCGCTTACAATCTGCCTATGTATTGCGTTTGCCGTCTGGACAGGGCGGCAGCAATCGGGTATAATGGAACAAATGTAAATATGGAACACGGGACATTGCGGAAGGTGGGATCCTCTTGAGATGCCGGTTTTGCGGATATTTGGATTCTAGGGTCATCGATTCCAGACCGACCGACGAAGGCCTGTCTATCCGCAGGCGCCGGGAGTGCATCCAGTGCGGACGGCGGTTTACCACCTACGAAAAGATCGAAACCCTGCCCGTGATGGTGGTCAAGAAGGACCAGCGGCGCGAGGCGTTCAACGCCGATAAAATCAAGGCGGGGCTCATCCACGCCTGCCAGAAGCGGCCTGTGAGCATGAGCCAGATCGACGCGATTGTGGAAAAGACCGAGAAGGCCGTGTACGCCAGCGGCGAATCCGAATATCCCACCCGCCTGATCGGCGAACTGGTGATGGAGGAACTCAAAAAGCTCGACGACGTCGCCTATGTGCGCTTTGCCAGCGTTTACCGTCAGTTTACCGATATCGGCAGCTTTGCGGAAGAACTGAATAAGCTGATGAAGGAAAACCGGAAGTCCTGATATTCACACCTGAAACAATCCATGCCCGCGGCGCGGGCTTTTTTGTCATTGTAGACTATCGTGTGGTATAATCTTCTCAGTGATTTGACAAGCCAAAGGGAGTGAAAGCATGCCTGCCAAACCGACCAATATCCTGCTTGTGGACGGGCACAGCTTGATTCACCGCGCCTTTCACGCGCTGCCGCTGTTAAGCTCCGGCGGCGTGTATACCAACGCCGTGCAGGGCTTTTTCAGCATGCTGTTCAAGGCCATCGCCGATTACAAGCCGGACGCGCTGTGCGTGATGCTGGATACCCGCGCCCCGACCTTCCGCCACCAGATGTTTGAAGAGTACAAGGCGGGCCGGAAGCCGACCCCCGAGGAGCTGCGGCCGCAGTTTTCCATCATCCGCGATATTCTGGACGCGATGGGCATCACCATCTGCGAACTGGAGGGCTACGAGGCCGACGACCTGCTCGGCACCGCCGCGAAGAAGGCCAACGGGGAAGGCATCCGCGCGATGATCCTCACGGGCGACCGCGACGCGTTTCAGCTGATCACCGGGGACACGAACGTGATTCTCACCAAAACCGGCATCTCGGAAAGCTTGCTGCTGTCCCCCGAAACGCTGAAAGAGAACTACGGCTATTCACCCGCGCAGGCCATCGATTTGAAGGCGCTGATGGGGGATTCCAGCGACAACATCCCGGGCATCCCAGGCGTCGGCGAAAAAACCGCGCGCAAGTTGATCGCGGAATACGGCGACCTGGACGGGGTGTACGCCCACGCCGACGGGATCGCGGGCAAGCTGGGCGAGCGGATCCGCGAGAATAAGGATAAGGCCGAGCTGAGCAAAAAGCTCGGCACCATCTGCGTCACCGCGCCGCTCGCGGTCGATTTTGCCGACTGCGGCATGGAGAACATGCTAGAAGCGCTCCCCCTGATGCAGCAATACAAGCTCCGCAGGCTGTCCGAGCTGCTGGAACAGCTGTTTTCGGGCGCAAAGCAGGCGCATCAACCCGCGCAGGCGGAGCCGAACAAAGCCGGAGAACCGGCGCACACGCTTGCGCCGATGCAGCCGTTTATGACCGTGACGGACGAGCAGAAGCTGTCGCTGATCGTAAAGAGCCTGGTGAAAAACGGGGACGAGATCGCCCTGTATTTAGGGGAGGGCGCCGTCGCCGTCTGCGCCACGGACGGGCGCGTGTGGGTGATGCCCGTCGCGCTGGACCTGCTGACCGTCGGGATGGGGGAAGACCAGATTCTCCGCGCGCTCGCGCCGGTGTTCGGGGGCGCGCCTCTGATCGTGCACGACGCCAAGGCGCTGTTCCACAAGGCGGCGGATCTGCGCCTGCCGCTGCCCAAAATCAAGCATGACCTGATGATCGCGGCGTACCTGCTGGAGCCCGAGCAGAAGAACGCCGATCTGGAAACCGTGCTCTACGGCGCGGCGCTGGAAACAAAGGGACGCAGGGAAAGTAGGGCCGTCCCGCCCGAAAAGGCCGCCGGAGACGCCTATGCCATGATGCGGCTGTACCCCGAGCAGCTAAAGCACCTCGGCGAAAACGGGATGCTGAAGCTCCTGACCGATATGGAGATGCCGCTGACAAGCGTGCTGTTTCACATGGAGCGGGAAGGCTTCACCGTGGACAAGGCGGCGCTTTTTGAACTCGGCGAGCAGTTTAAAGGCGAGATTGAAAAGCTGCACGCCGCGGTGATCCGGCTGTCGGGCGGCAAGGAGTTTAACGTAAACAGCCCCAAGCAGCTGTCCGAGGTGCTGTTTGAGCGGCTCGGGCTGCCCGCGCCCGGGCGCAAGGGGAAAACGGGCGTGCAGTCCACCTCGGCGGACGTGCTGGAAGCGATCGACCACCCCGTGATCGAGCCGATCCTGCGCTACCGAAAGCTTACGAAACTCGACAGCGTATACATCGAAGGCCTGTCAAAGCTCGTGGATTTGACGGGTCGCGTGCATACCACGTTTGACCAGACGGGCGCCGTCACCGGCCGCATCTCAAGCCTCGAGCCGAACTTGCAGAACATCCCCGTGCGAAGCGAGGAAGGCCGCGAGATCCGCAAGGCTTTTATCGCCAAAGAGGACTGGATGCTGCTGGACGCCGACTACAGCCAGATCGAGCTGCGCATCCTCGCGC
>JBDRTL010000111.1:0-6421 GCA_043824045.1 Bacillota bacterium | reverse complement strand
CATGGTCGTATAGTGGTTTTCGGCGAACTCGTCGGCGTATGTGCCGGTGGTGATGTTTTTAAAAAAGTTGGAAAAGCGCGGCATGCGGATCAGCGGGAACACCGGAAACTGCAGCGCTTCGTGCGTATCCAGCAGATAGTTGGTGACCAGCAGCTCGTAGGGATGCACCACATCCTCGGAATCGTGGATGGTCAGGGAGGCGAACTCCCATCCGCGCTCCTGTTCAAACAGCCGGATCTGCCGGATGACGTGGTTGATGTTCTGCGCTTTGGAGGTGGGGCCGGGCGTATCGTTTAGGACAACGTGCACGTTGTCGTGCCGCTCTTCCAGCGCCCGCGCCACCGCGAGGGTCGGCGGATCGTTTGGGTAGGTGCCCAGAAAGATGTGATACATCGACCGGGGATAGCTGGTGGACGCGATGAAATTGTCGATCACGTCGCCCAGCACCGCTTCCTCGTGCCACGCGGCTACGGTGACCGCCAGGAGTTTGGGCGGCACGGTGTCCAGCGCCTTGAAATCCAGCCGCTGCTTTTTGTGCAGCCGCCGTATGAACGTGGTGACGATATCCCAGATGAAATCGTCCACGCTCATAAACAGATACAGCAAAACAAGGATTAAACCGATGACGTATAATATCGCCGCATACCCTTGAAATATCATCATTCTGCCTTCTTCCTCAAGTCGTACAGGCAATCGAAAGCAGGAGCATATATAAACCGGTCAACGGGTTTGGGTGCGCGCAGCGGGGAGGTGAATTTACTTGTCGTCCATCTTCAGCACCGCGATGAAGGCTTCGCTGGGCACCTCCACGGAGCCGAACTGGCGCATGCGCTTTTTGCCTTCCTTCTGTTTCTCCAAAAGCTTCTTTTTGCGGGTGATGTCGCCTCCGTAGCACTTGGCGAGCACGTCCTTGCGCACGGCGCGCACGGTTTCGCGGGCGATCACCTTGCCGCCGATGGCGGCCTGGATGGGAATTTCAAACTGCTGGCGCGGGATGACGTCGATCAGCTTTTTGGCGATGCCGCGGCCACGCGCGTAGGCCTTGTCGCGGTGGACGATGATCGTAAACGCGTCGCAGACGTCGCCGTTTAGAAGGATATCCAGCTTCACCAGGTCGCTTTCCACATAGCCTTTTAGTTCGTAATCCAGGCTGGCGTAACCGCGGGAGCGGCCCTTGAGCTGGTCAAAGAAATCGTAGATCACTTCGTTGAGCGGAATATCGTAGGCCAGCTTCACGCGACTGCCCTCGTACTGCATATCCAGGAATGTGGCGCGCTTCTCCTTGCATACTTCCATCAGCGTGCCCACATACTCCTGCGGCGTATGAATCGTCGCCAGCACGTAAGGTTCTTCCATGTGGTCGATCATGGAGAGGTCGGGCAGGTTGGTGGGGTTGTCGATTGCGATCATCCGGCCGTCGGTTTTGTAGATATGATATACCACGCTGGGCGCGGTGGCGATGAGGTTTAGGTCAAACTCCCGTTCCAGCCGCTGGGTGATGATGTCCATGTGCAAAAGCCCCAAAAATCCGCAGCGGAAGCCGTAGCCGAGCGCCACGGAGGTTTCCGGTTCAAACGAGAGGGACGCGTCGTTCATGCGCAGCTTTTCCAGCGCGTCCTTAAGCGCGCCGTAGTCGTTGCCGTCGGTGGGGTAGATGCCGCAGAACACCATCGGGGTCACCTTGCGGTAGCCGGGCAGCGGGGATGCGGCGGGACGCCCGGCGTCGGTGATGGTATCGCCTACGCGGATGTCGGAGATATCCTTGATCGACGCGCTGATGTAGCCCACGTCGCCCGCCATCAGCGCCTCGCAGGGGCTGTATCCGGGGCTGAACGTGCCGACTTCCACGATGTCGAACTCCGCCTTGCCCGCCATCATCCGCATGCGCATGCCGGGCTTTACCGTGCCCTGCATCACGCGCACAAAGCAGATCGCGCCGCGGTAGTTATCGTAATACGCGTCGAAGATCAGCGCCTGCAGCGGCGCGGTTTCGTCGCCCCTGGGCGGGGGAATGTGTTTGACGATGGCTTCCAGCACGTCTACGCAGTTCTCGCCGGTTTTCGCGGAAACGGTGGGCGCGTCCGACGCGTCCAGCCCGATCACATCCTCGATTTCGTGCCTGACTTCCTCCACCTGCGCGCTGGCAAGGTCAATTTTGTTGATCACGGGGATGGTTTCCAAATCGTGCTCCAGCGCCATGTAGACGTTGGCCAGCGTCTGCGCCTCGATGCCCTGTGTGGCGTCCACCACGAGCAGCGCGCCTTCGCAGGCGGCCAGCGCGCGGCTGACCTCGTAGCTGAAGTCCACGTGGCCGGGCGTATCGATCAGGTTCAGGGTATAGGTCTGCCCGTCCTTGGCCGTGTACCGCATATGCACGGCCTTGCTCTTGATGGTGATGCCGCGCTCGCGCTCCAGCTCCATGCTGTCGAGTATCTGCTCCATCATTTCGCGCCGCTCAAACACGCCGGTGATTTCCAAAATCCGGTCCGCCAGCGTGGACTTGCCGTGGTCGATATGCGCGATAATGCAGAAATTGCGTATATGGGAAAGCCTGTCGTTTGGCATGAAGACCTCCTGTAATCATGGCTGTTGTACCAAAGAGTATCATACTGTATTTTTGGGGAAATGGCAACCAACTCTAGCGCAGGAAACGGTTCAACCGATAGCCAAACGCAATGGTTGATGATATGATGAAGGAAACATCCGTGATTGGAGGATGCCCCGCATGCGAATGTCCGTCTACGTTCACTTTCCGTTTTGCCGGTCGAAGTGCGTCTACTGCGACTTCTGTTCGCTTGCGGCGGACGAAACCGTGATCGAACGGTATTGTGATAGCCTGATGCATGAGATGGAGCTCGCCGCGTCGGCGTATCCCGATGCTGAAATCGAAACTGTGTACTTCGGCGGAGGAACGCCGTCCATCGTACCCGTGCCGCTGATGCGGCGGGTACTTCAAAAAATGCATGCATGTTTTGCAATCCAAAACGGCATTGAGTTTACGTCTGAAGCCAATCCCGGCGCTGTGACGGACGCGTGGCTGTCCGCGATGGCGGAGGCGGGGATGAACCGCCTGTCCGTCGGCATGCAGGCGAAGCAGGAGCGGCTCCTTACGCTGCTTTCGCGCATCCACCGCTTTGCGCAGGTGCAGGATACGCTGGACATGGCGCGCGGGCATGGAATCACGAACCTGAGCGTGGATCTGATGTACGGCCTGCCGACGCAGACCTTGCGGGAGTATCTCGATTCCATCCGTGCGGCGGCGGACTTGGGCGTAAAGCACATCTCGGCGTACGCGCTGAAGGTGGAAGACGGCACCCGGTTGCAGGTAATGATCGAAACCGGGGAGTTCGCGCTGCCCGACGAGGACGAAACCGCCGATATGATGGACGGCGGCGTCGAATTGCTGGAATCGCTGGGGTACCGCCGTTACGAGATCTCCAATTTCACCAGGCCGGGATTTGATTCGAAGCATAACCTGCAGTATTGGCGGCAAAAGTACTATCTCGGGCTGGGGCTGAACGCCGCAAGCATGCTGCCGGCCTCGGACGCGGCGTACCTCCGCCGGTCGAACACGGCGTCTCCCGCCGAGTATCAAAGCATGTTGTCCGCGGGACAACTGCCGATCGCGGAGTCGATGTCCGTGAACCGGGACGAGGCGATGTTTGAAACGGTGATGCTCGGCCTGCGCACGACGGACGGCGTAAGATTTGTGGATTTTGAGGCCATGCACGGCAAAAGGCTGATCGACGTATACGGCGGCGCCGTCCGCGAGCTGCAATCGAAGGGATGGCTGCTGCCCGCCGATCCCGCCGATCCCCGGCTGGCCCTGAACAACCTGGGTCTGGCGCTGCAAAACATGGCGCTGATGCCGTTTCTGCGGGAAAAACGAGGGGGACCCGGGATAAAGCTTCACAAAAATTAACAAATAAATTAGTCAGATATGGTCAGATAATGTCTGTAACCCTTGCATCATAAAGGATACATGCGTGTGCCTTTTCCTTGATTTCTTGTGCTTAAACTCTTGACAAACGGTCAAAACGGGGCTATGATAGGAACGGTTAGCACTCACAACGTGCGAGTGCTAACAACACGGAAACCATGCCGCCGCCCGGAGGTGACAGGATGGCAATGGATGAGAGAAAATTCCGAATTCTGCAGGCGATCATCGATGATTATATTCTCACGGCGATTCCTGTGGGCAGCCGGACCGTCTCCAAGCGGTATGACATGAACCTGAGTTCCGCCACCATCCGAAACGAGATGAGCGACCTGGAGGAACTCGGATATCTGGATCAGCCGCATATTAGCGCGGGCCGGGTGCCAAGCACGAAGGCGTACCGCCTGTATGTGGACGAGCTTTTACGCGAGGGCAAGCTGAAGACCGACGATATGCAAAGCATCCGCGAGCATTTCCAGAACCGGTCCGGCAAGATGGAAGACGTCATCAACCGTGCCGCGCAGGTGATTTCCAATATCACCAGCTATACGTCGCTTGCGATGAGCCCCAAGGGCGCCGAGACGACCATCCGCAACCTCCAGCTTGTGCCCATCACGCACCGAAGCGCTTTGCTGGTCATCGTGACCGACGGCGGAATCATCCGCGATAACGTCATTCACGTGGACAGCGATCTGGATTCGGACGCGCTGTACGCCGTCAGCCGCATGCTGACCGAACGCCTTGCCGGCCGCACCCTGCACGAAACGCAGCAGGTGCTCAAAACGATGAGCCGGGAGTTTATAGAAAAACGCGGCGTGATCGAAAGCATCTCAAGGCTGGTCGCGGAGGCCGAAAACACCGGCGGGAAACCCAGAATTGCCTTTGCGGGCCCCAGCAACATTCTCAATTTCCCGGAATACTCGGACGTTGAGAAAGCGCGTACGTTCCTGTCGCTGCTGGAAACGAAGGACGCCATCCTTACGCTTCTGGAACAGCGGCAAAGCGTCGCGTTCACCGTGCGCATCGGCCCCGAAACGGGCGTACCGGAGCTGGAGGACTGCTCGGTGGTTACGGCGACTTATTCGCTGGACAATGGAACCTATGGCACGATCGGCGTGATCGGGCCCACCCGCATGCAGTACGGCCGCGTGCTGGGCGTGCTGGGCGCGATGGGGGAGCAGCTGTCCAGCTTGCTCAAAGAGGATAAGGAGTGAATTGCATGGCAAAAGACAAGACCGTGAAACCTGAGGAAACCGCGCCGGAAGAACTCCTGGCGCAGGACGCGCAAGCGTCCGTAACGGATGATGAAGCGGCGCAGGCTGCCGGCGAGGACGTTCAGGCGGACTTCGAAGCGCTGGAAACGGCGCTGGCCGAAGCCAACGGCAAGGTGGACGAATACCTGAACATGGCGCAGCGCATTCAGGCGGACTTTGAAAACTACCGCCGCCGCAACCAAAACGTGCGCGGCGAAGCCTTCGAGGACGGAGCGAAATCCATTCTCCTGCTTCTGCTTCCGGTGCTTGACAATATGGAACGCGCCATGGAAGCCGCAAGAGCCAGCGAGGACAAGGCGCTCAAGGAGGGCATGGAGATGGTCTCCCGCCAGCTTCTCGAGGTGTTTGAAAAGCGCGGCGTGAAGCCCATCTGCCGCCTGGGCGAGAAATTTGACCCAAACTTGGAAAACGCCATCCAAAACGGCACAGCCGGGGACGGCGAGGCGGGCACGGTGTGCGAAGTGCTGCAAAAGGGCTATCGCATGGGCGATTCGGTGCTCCGGCACGCGATGGTCAAGGTCGTGCCCGAGTAACCATCAGCCGGTAAAAGGCAAAGCCTTTTTCCATATACATTCGATTACAGTTGCAAAACAGCGGATAAGAACAAGGAGGAACTATCATGAGCAAGATTATCGGAATCGACTTAGGAACCACCAACAGCTGCGTGGCCGTACTGGAAGGCGGCGAGCCTGTTGTTATCCCCAACGCGGAAGGCGCGCGTACCACGCCTTCAGTCGTCGCGTTTACCAAGGAGGGCGAGCGTCTTGTAGGCCAGATTGCCAAGCGGCAGGCTGTCACCAACCCCGAGCGCACCGTGATTTCCATCAAACGTGAAATGGGAACAGCGCACAAGGTGAACATCGACGGCAAGAGCTACACCCCACAGGAAATCAGCGCGATGATTCTGCAGAAACTGAAGACCGACGCCGAGGCCTATCTGGGTGAAACGATCACCCAGGCGGTCATCACCGTGCCCGCTTATTTCAGCGACAGCCAGCGTCAGGCCACCAAAGACGCGGGCCGCATCGCGGGCATGGAAGTGCTCAGAATTATCAACGAGCCGACTGCCGCGGCGCTGGCCTACGGCCTGGACAAGGAAGGCACGCAGAAGATTTTGGTGTACGACCTTGGCGGCGGCACGTTCGACGTCAGCATTTTGGAAATCGGCGACGGCGTGTTTGAAGTGCTGGCCACCAACGGCAACAACCGG
>JBDRTL010000110.1:0-3417 GCA_043824045.1 Bacillota bacterium | reverse complement strand
CCGATGCGGAAGGAGTGAGTCGCGTGACAGCAGATTCAAGCGGAACCGCAAGATTTATGCCGATTGTCGAGGGCTCCAGCAACGCCGCCGACATTCTGGAACACGTATACAGGGCGCTGCAGGCCAAGGGATACGATCCGGTCACACAGATCGTAGGATACCTGATCTCCGGCGATCCTACCTATATCACCAGCCACAACTCGGCCCGCAGCATGATCACAAGGCTGGAGCGCGACGAGATTGTGGAAGAGGTCGTGCGCGTGTACCTGCGCGGATTGGACGCGTGAGCAAACGCATCGTCGCGCTGGACGTGGGGGACGTGCGCATCGGCGTCGCCGTCAGCGATCCGGCCCGCACCATCGCGCAGCCGCTGGAAACGTACCGCCGCGTGGGCTACGGGCCCGACAGCCGGTACCTGAAGGCGCTGTGCGGGCGGTATGAAACCGACGAGGTGCTGCTCGGCCTTCCCCTCAACATGAACGGCACCGCCGGGCCGCAGGCGGCAAAGACCAAAGCGTTCGGCGATGTGCTGGCCGCGGCGGGCCTGCGCGTTTTTTACAGCGACGAGCGGCTGACCTCAAAAACCGCCGAGCGAGCGCTGATGGAAGGCAACGTGCGGCGCGAGGATCGCAGGGCTTATGTGGACAAGGTTGCCGCCGCCGTGATTCTGACGCAGTGGCTCCGATGGCAGACAGAAAGGGAGTAAACGTATGACGGATCAGAACTTCGAAGACAGTCAGGATGAGTTTCAGGTCTATTTGCAGGATGAGGACGGCAACGACGTTGCCTTTGAGCACCTGATGACCGTAAAATATAAGGACCGCGAATACATCCTGCTGGAATCAAGGCAGGACATCGAAGGCTGCATGCAGGGCGAAAGCATCATCCTGCGCATCGAGCAGGACGAGAGCGGCGACGACATCTATGTGACCATTGAGGACGAAGAGGAATACCAGATCGTCTTTGACAAATGCGTGGAAGCCATCGGGGAGATGGACGACGAGGAAGCGGGTGAAGAATAGGCAACATTTAAGTTGCCTTCACGCCTGCCCGGTAGGGCGGGCGTTTTTGCTAAAACGGCGCCTGACTTGAATGAATTTTGCGGATAAGGTATACTGGGTGCAATGTTTGCATCCTGAGGAGGAACGCGTATGACGGATTTGGAAATCGCGCGCAAAGCCACCCTGCAGCCTATCGCTGCCATCGCCGAAAAGGCGGGCTTTGCCGCGGACACGGTTTCGCCGTACGGCAGATATATCGCCAAGATCGATCAGCGAAGCTTTGCCTCCCTGCCGCGCAGGGCAAAGCTCGTGCTGGTGACCGCCGTCACCCCCACGCCCGCGGGCGAGGGGAAGACGACCACCTCCGTCGCCCTTGCCGACGGCTTAGCCTATATCGGCAAGCGGGTGATGGTGGCGCTGCGCGAGCCCTCGCTGGGGCCGGTGTTCGGCATGAAGGGCGGCGCGACGGGCGGCGGCTTGGCGCAGGTGGTGCCGATGGAAAGCATCAACCTGCACTTTACCGGCGACATGCACGCGGTGACCGCCGCCAACAACCTCCTGTGCGCCATGATCGACAACCATATCCACCAGGGCAACGAACTGCGCATCGATCCGCACCGCGTGTGCTTC
The DNA here is from genome assembly GCA_043824045.1 of Bacillota bacterium. Taxonomy (GTDB): domain Bacteria; phylum Bacillota; class Clostridia; order Christensenellales; family Aristaeellaceae; genus CAXXOK01. The sequence goes on along the minus strand of JBDRTL010000110.1, from coordinate 1,786 downwards.
CGCCACTGCCTGGACGTAAACGACCGCCAGCTGCGCCAGATCATGCAGGGGCTTGGCGGACCGCAAAACGGCACGCCCCGCGAGGACGGCTTCGATATTACCGCCGCGAGCGAAGTGATGGCGGTGTTTTGCCTCGCGTCCGATTTGGCCGACCTGAAAAAGCGGCTTTCGTGCATCGTGGTCGCCTACACCGACGCGGGGGAAGCCGTGACGGCTTCGCAAATCGGCGCGGCGGGCGCGATGACCGCGCTTCTGAGGGACGCGTTTGACCCAAACCTCGTGCAGACCCTCGAGGGCACGCCCTGCCTGGTGCACGGCGGCCCCTTTGCCAATATCGCGCACGGCTGCAACAGCGTTGCGGCAACCTCTTTAGCCATGAAGATGGCGGACTACGTGGTTACCGAAGCGGGTTTCGGCGCGGACCTGGGCGCGGAGAAATTTCTGGACATCAAGTGCCGTATGAACGGCATGTGGCCAAGCGCCGTCGTGCTTGTGGCGACCTTCCGGGCGCTAAAGCACCACGGCGGCGCGCGCAAGGCCGAGTGGAAACTACCCAATCTCACTGCGCTTTCAAAGGGTATGGAAAACCTGATGGCGCACGTGAGGAACATCCGGGACGTATGGCAGCTTCCCGTGGTGGTCGCAGTCAATCACTTTCAGACCGACGACAACGCCGAGATTGAGGCGTTGTCTCAAGCCCTGCGGGCGAAAGGCGTACCCTTTGCCCTGTGCGAGGGCTGGGAGAAGGGTGGTGCGGGGGCGGCGGCGTTGGCGGAGGCCGTATGTGCGGCCGCGGACCGGCTCCCTGCCGCGCAGCCGCACTTTACCTACCCCCAGGACGCTGCCCTGACGGAGAAGATCGAGACGGTGGCAAAGCGGATCTACCACGCGGGCAGCGTCGTCTTCACGGACGAAGCGGCGGCCGCCCTGGCCCGCTTTGAGAGGGACGGCTTTGGCAAATGCCCCGTGTGCATTGCCAAAACCCAGTACTCCATGAGCGAGGACAAAGCGGTAACAGGCGCGCCGGAGGGCTTTACGCTCACCATCCGCTCGGCAAGGCTCTCGGCGGGCGCGGGGTTTGTGGTGGCGTTCGCGGGCGGTATCATCGCCATGCCGGGCCTCCCCAAAGAACCGGCGGCGCTGACCATCGACGTCAATGAACAAGGCGATATAGTTGGATTGTTTTAAGAGGTGAATATCATGGATAATAGCAAACTGGAACTTTTGCACTTGTTGCAACAGGATTGCCGCATCCCGCTGGAGAAGCTCTCGGTGATGCTCAACCAGCCCCTGGAAACCGTCGCCGGCATGATACAGGACATGGAGAAATCCGGCGTTATCCTGCGCTACACGCCGGTCGTCAATTGGGACCGCGTGGGCAAGGAGCGCGTGGAAGGCATGATCGAAGTCCGCGTAACGCCCCAGCGCGACGAGGGGTTTGACGCCATCGCCAAGCGGATTTACCGTTTCGACGAGGTGAAAAGCGTGTATCTGATGAGCGGAGCCTATGACCTGCTGCTGCTCGTGGAAGCCCCGACGCTCAAGGAACTCGCGCTGTTCGTTTCCTCCAAGCTCTCGGTGCTGGAAAACGTCACGGGCACGTCGACGCATTTCGTATTGAAATGCTACAAGAACGAAGGCATCATCTTTGAGGAAGATCCCAGGGACAGGAGACTGGCGGTGAATCCCTGATGGACTATACGCGCTTTTTGAACGCGTCCGTTACGGCTGTGCCCAAATCGGGCATCCGCAAGTTCTTCGATATCGTGCAGACCATGCCTCAGGC
>JBDRTL010000109.1:0-2592 GCA_043824045.1 Bacillota bacterium | reverse complement strand
GACGGGCGCCGGGGGCATCCCCATCCGCGACGAGATCGAGTTCGAAATCGAAGTCTAACGCTTATTGCGGTTTCAGCAGTTCCTTCACGCGCAGGCTTGCGGCATACACGGCGTTTTTGCGCTGCCCCTGCGCGACGAGTTTCTCCATGCTGTCCCGCATGGAAAGCCCGTTTACGATCCCGTCAAAGAGCATCGCTTCCAGCGACAGCTCCGCCGTTTCCTGTGCCGTTGCCGGTTGTTCCTGCCATTTAAGCACCAGGCAATACTCGCCCTTCTCCGCTTTGGGGTTTTCCCGAAGCGCTTTGAGGACTTCCGATACGCTCCCGTGCAGCGTCAGCTCGAACTTCTTGGTCAGGTCGCAGCTGATGCTCAGCCGCGTATTCGGCAGCGCGGCTTCGACGCTTTCCAGCAGATCGATCACGCGGTGGGGCGACTCGTACACGACCGCGATTTTCGTTTTTGAAGCGATCTCCAAAAGCCTTTCCCGCAAGGCGTTCTTTTGCCGCGGCAGAAAGCCGTAAAACGCAAATTCGTCCAGCGAAAAGCCCGAGATGCTCAGCGCGGCGGCGATGGCGCTCGCGCCCGGAATGGCGACAACCTCCACACCGTTTTGTATAGCCAGGCTGACCAGCACGCTGCCCGGATCGCTGATGCAGGGCGTGCCTGCGTCCGTCGTCAGCGCGACGCTGATGCCCTCGTCCAGCATCCGCTGCACGATTGCCTGCGCCTTCTCCCCCTCGTTGTGCTCGTGGCAGCTTGTCAAAGGCGTGTGGATGTCAAACGCGGAAAGCAGTTTGCGCGTCACGCGCGTATCCTCCGCCGCGATCAAATCGGCCTGTTTGAGCGTCTCGATCGCCCGTGGCGTCATATCGCTCAGATTGCCGATCGGGGTCGCCACCACAAACAGCGTAGGCATTCCTATCCCCTCCTTTCAAATACGCGCAGCTTCGCGCTTCTGGCGCGGGGATTGCTTTGTATTTCTTCTTCCGTCGGCTGGATGGCTCCGCCGCCCAGCACCTTACCAAGCGGCTTTTTGCCGCAGGTGCAGACCGGCGCTTTCGGCGGGCAGGTGCAGGGGTTTTGCAGGGAGCGGAATGTGTTTTTCACGATACGGTCTTCCAACGAATGAAAGGTGATCGCGAGCAGACGCCCGCCATCTTTGAGCAGCCCCGCGATGTCCCGCAGCGCTTGTTCCAGCGGCGCGAGCTCGTCGTTCACGGCGATGCGCACCGCCTGAAACGTGCGCCGCGCGGGGTGCCCGTCGTCCTTGCGGCGCACTGCTCTTGGGATGGCCGCGTCCACTACTTTCACCAAATCCAGCGTCGTCAGAATCGGTTTCTCTCTGCGTTTTTCATCCAGTATCTGCGCGATGCGCGCCGCCCACTTCTCCTCGCCGTATTCCCGGAGGATTCGCGTGAATTCCGGCACGGAGACGACCGCCAGGTAATCGGCGGCAGTCTGCCCCGTGGAGGCGTCCATGCGCATATCCAGTGGCGCGTCCTCATGGTAGCTGAAACCGCGCTCCGCCGTATCCAGCTGCCGGCTGCTCACGCCCAGGTCGATCAGCGCGCCGGAAAGCGGCGGAAACTCCATCTGCGCCGCGCCATGGAAGTTGCCGTGGATCGCGTGAAAGCCTTTGTACCGCGCAAGGCGCTTGCCAGCCGCGGCGATGGCGTCGGTATCACGGTCGATGCCATAGTACACCGCCTTCCCGCCGCACGCCTTGAGGATGCTTTCCGCGTGGCCGCCCCCGCCCAGCGTGCAATCCAAATACACGCCGCCTTTTTGCGGGCGCATCCACTCCATCACCTCGCAAAGCAAAACGGGCTGATGGTAAAACGGCAGGCTGTCCTTCGCCATGATTATCCCTCTTGCAGGTCTATGATCCGCTGCGTCAGGCTGTCGAGCATTCCCCGATTGACTTCGATCTTTTCTTTTTCTTTTTCCACAAGCTCGGCGGGCGCTTTGGCTAAAAATCCCGGATTGCTCAGCTTCGCCTCCGCGCGTTTGATTTCGTTCTCCAGATTGTCCTTTTCCTTGAAAAGCCGCGCGATTTCCTTTTGGAAATCCACCAGCTCGCCCAGCGGGATGCGGATTTCCGCCGGCGCGCACACGGCGCTCACAGTCTTTTCGCCGTCTATATCGCCCTGCGCGCCAAACGTTACGCTGCTGGCTCCGGCCAGCCGCTGCAGGTAAGGCTCGACGATTGAGAGCGCGTCTTCCCACCCGCTTTGCGCAATGAGCTTGATGCGCGTGCGCTTGCCGTGCTCCACCTTCATCTCGGCGCGCAGGTTGCGGATGGCGCGGATGATGTCCATGATGCCTTCCATCTGCTTTTCTTCGGTCGGGAAATCATAGGCGGCGTTCAGCTGCGGCCAGGCCGAGGTGATCAGCAGACCCTCGCTGTCGGGCAGATAGCCGTACACCTCTTCCGTCACGTAGGGAATAAAGGGGTGCAGGAGTTTTAAAATGGTTTCGAGCGCCGTGTACAACACCGCGCGCACGTTGCGCTTCTGGTCCTCGTCCTCACCCGTCAGGCGGCCTTTGGACAGCTCGATATACCAATCGCAGAACTCCGACCATGCAAAATCG
>JBDRTL010000108.1:0-2855 GCA_043824045.1 Bacillota bacterium | reverse complement strand
GCCCCCCGCCGCCGGTGCGCGGAAAGCCCCATTTCATCGGCCGCACGGTGATGCCATCCTCCGGCTCGCGCACGATGACGGGCGCGACCTGCGAAGGAAAGATCTCCCCGATACGCACCTGATCGAACATCGGCAGGCGGCGCTTGTCGAGCTCCGCCAGGATGGCGCGCACCTTATAGTTTTCTTCTTCGTTGTCGATGTAATACCGTCCGCACATTGCATATTCCTCCTTAAAAGAACAAGCTGCGGATGTCCTCCTCGGTCAGGCTGGACAAGGCGGTCTCGCCCGCCAGCACCACGCGGTCGAACACGGCGCGCTTGCGCTTGGACAGGTCGGTCACCTTTTCTTCAATCGTGCCCTGCGCGATCAGCCGGATCACGTCCACGTCCCGGGTCTGCCCGATGCGGTGCGCGCGGTCGATCGCCTGGTCTTCCACGGCGGGGTTCCACCAGGGATCGTAATGGATAACGAGGTCCGCGCCCATCAGGTTCAGGCCCGTTCCGCCGGCCTTCAGGCTGATCAGGAACACCTGCCCCTCGCCGCCGTTGAAACGGTCGCACAGCTCCTGCCGCACTTCGGGGAGCGTTGCGCCGTCCAGGTAGAGCGTCTTGATTCCCTCGCGGGACAGGCGCTTGCGGATGATCTGGAGCATGCCGACAAACTGCGAAAAGATCAGCATCCGCCGCTTGTCCGCGATAGCCTGTTTCACGGTCTGGATCAGCAGCTCCAGCTTGCCGCTGGTGCCTTCGTAGTCGGACAGGAAGAGCTTGGGATGGCAGCACACCTGCCGGAGCTTTAAAAGGATGCTCAATACCTGCATGCGCGCGCGGGGCAGCGAGCCCGAAGAGAGCGCTTCCCCCACGTGCGAGCGCAGCGTTTCCAGCAGCTGCGTGTACACGCGCTCCTGTTCCGGCGTCATCGCCGCGTATAGCGATTGCTCGCGCTTCTCCGGCAAATCCTTTAAAACCTCGGATTTCAGCCGCCGCATGAGGAACGGCTTGATGCGCTCCTGCAGTTCCTCGGCGTGCTCGCTGCCGCCGTAGCGGCGCAGAAACGTCGCCTGCCTGCCCAGATACCCCGGCAGCACGAAATCGAAAATGCTCCACAGCTCGCCCATATGGTTTTCCATCGGCGTACCCGTAAGCGCGATGCGCACCTGCGCGTCGATCTCCTTGACGGCGGCCGCGCCGATGGACTGCGCGTTTTTCACAAACTGCGCCTCGTCCAAAATCGCGAAGCGAAACGGCATATTGCGGATGAGCTCGATATCCCGCCGAAGCAGCGGATAGCTGGTGAGCACCACGTCCACGGAGGGATCGGCCCGGGTCTCGGCGATTATCCTGCGGCGCTCCTCGCGCATGCCGCTGACCAGCCGGATGGTGAGGTTGTTGTCAAAGCGCTTGAACTCCGCCAGCCAGTGGTAGATCAGCGACGTCGGGGTGACGATCAGGCTTTGCATCGGGCCGCCCTTTTTCTTTGCGGCGGAAAGCGCGGCAATCACCTGCACGGTCTTGCCAAGCCCCATCTCGTCGGCCAGAATGCCGCCCATGCGGCCCTCGTACAGCGAGAGAATCCAGCCCGAGCCGCGCTTCTGGTAAGGCGAGAGCTTTTTGCGCAGCCGCGCGGGGATATAGCTTTCGGCGATCTCGGAATGCTCGGAAAACGCCTTGGCCATATTCTTCACTTCGTCGGTCGTATGCGTGTCGCCGCCCGCCATCTTAAGCATCGTGACCATATAGGCCGCGCGGTACGCGCCGAAGTTCAGCTCCCGCGCGTCGGGCTCGGCCTGCGGGTCGTCCAGCGCCGCGGCTTCCAGCAGTTCCTGCGCCACCGGGGCGAGCGCGGCCATATCGCGGATATCCAGGAATTCGCCCGTCTTCAGCCGCACATACTGCTGGCGCGCCTCGATGGCCCTGAGCACGGGAACCAGCTCGGTGACCGGCTCCGTACCCTCCAAAAGCGAGAATAAAAGCCGCCCGCCCTGCATGCGGAACGAGGCCGTGCCGCTGAACCGGCGCGGTTTCATCTTGCGGAACGCCTCGGATACGAACACCTCCGCGCGCTTGCCAAGCTCGATCACCCCCTGCGTGCAAAAGGCGAGGATATCCTTGGCACGGCGGAGCACTATATGCCCTTCGCGCACCACGAAGCCCGTATCGGAGAAGAAATCCAAAAGCTCCGTTTCCGCGCGCCCGTCCCGAAGCAAAAGCTTGCCGTCGGGCGTATCCTGCCTGGGCTGTGCCTCGGTATTGAAAAGGTGGATGACCATGTCGCCGTAATGCAGCTCCACCCTGGCCTCGACGTTGCCCCGGATCAGGTCCACGTACACGCGGGGCTTCAGCGGCTGGTTAATCAGGAGTTCCGAAAGCTCCTGCGAGGGCAGCACCTCGCCGACGATCGACAGCGCGGGTAAAAGCGCCGACAGCGTACCCTCCGTCTCCTCCGCCGGGAAGGTAAATGCGTGCCCGCGCTCGCACAGCAGCTTGCATACCCTTGCCTGCGCGCTGTGCAGGCGCTTGATCAGCCCGTCCGCGAACACATAGCGCCCGTCCGGCGTGAGGATCCGGGTACTCTCCGCGCCCTGCGCACAAACAGACAGGATGCCCCCGTCCATCGAAACGCTGAAGCACAGCGGAATCTCCACCGTGCGGATGTGCGATTGCAGCCTGCGCTCGCCGTCGAGCATGAGGTAGAACGAATGCCGCTCGAAAAAGCGCATCACGCTTTGCAAAAACGCGCCGGTAAGGATCACAAACCTGCCATCGCTCACGGGACGTGAAGCGGCGTCTTCTTCCTCCGCGGTTTTCGGCGGCATATGGCTTTGCAGCATTAAAAGCACGGCCTCTTCCTCTTT
>JBDRTL010000107.1:0-2092 GCA_043824045.1 Bacillota bacterium | reverse complement strand
ACCGCTACCTGTACGAAGAGAAGAAGCTCAAGCGCAAGAGCGCATTAAAGCCCGCGCCGTAAACATATGAAAACGCCGCAATCCCGCACTCCCTGACGGAGTGCGGGATTTGCGGCGCCCGTATACGCACAAATGGTAAATCTTTACAACTTCTGTGGGAGTTGCTATACTGGATATAAATCCAGATAAAGAATCCTGCCAAACCACGCATGGCGGAACCATAACGATATTCGGGGAGTGAAGAAAATGAAAACGAACATCACGGCACTGGCGCTCGCGGGCTGTATCCTGCTGCTGTCTGCGGCGGGCGCCGCGGCCGAATCAGCCGATCCGATGGACGTTGTGCGTACCATCCTCAACGATCCGCAGGTGAAGTTGTGGGAAGATGCGATGATGATGGATATCAACGGCGGCATGTACTTCGGCGATGTGGCCGAAAAACGACTGAGCGGCGACGGAGCATACTATGAATTCGCTTCCGACGACAGCGGCGCGTACATGATCGGCAACCTGAACTTTCTGGATATCGGCGATTTCCGGGGCAGTGCGCAGGCAATCCTGTTCAACTTCTGCACGGAGCAACCGGAGGAACTGTCCTTTGTTCTCTACGGTGCGGGCGAGATTGTGCTGTACTTTGAGGGCGGCCGGCCGATGTTTGCCCACCGGAATGATAACTACCAGGCGCCGTATGCCCAGTACCGGAATACGAACCTGACGGTGGAGCCCGGCCGTGACTACTGGGCGCTGATGGCGATTGATTCGCACGGGTATTACCGCTCGCTCGTTTGGGCGGACGACAATCCCGGCGATGTTGCCTATTGCGGGGAGAATATGGGCGACTGGCACAGCGAGTATCAGGGAAGCAACTGGCACCTGACTATCGCGTTCGGCCCAAACCAGACCCTGCAGCTGCAGGAATACTGCGTGATGGATTTTATCGGCATCGCCGGCATGGAGGGCATAAATGAAGAGTACAACGACGGCGGAGGAATGGACTTCGCCGATCCCATGGAAGCCGTCAATGCAATCGTATCCGGCGCGCAGGTGTGCTATGCCGACGATCTGAGCTCCCTGCCCGAGCGCGGATATACTGCCTATTCCGATGTGGAGGCCAAGCAGCCCGGCGATGGTTTTGAATTCCTGACGTCGGGGTATTCCGACGGCTTTACTTTCCTCACTCCGCTCAACGATGTTTCGCCGCCTGAGGAACGCAGGCAGAACATGAGCCAGGGCGTGCTGCTGTGCTTCAAAACCAGCAACCCGGCCGGGCTGGAATTTTCGCTGACGGCGGAGAGTACGGCACTACTTTCATTTGAAAACGGCAGAATGCCGATGTTTGTCATGCCGGACAGACCGGATATGGAATGGCAGAGCTTAGAATCGCCCTCCGGGTTTATGCTGGAGGAAGGCGTGTGGTATTACATCATGATTGCCGTGGACGCGGATAGTTACATTCGTGTAAAAATATGGGAATTCGGCAACGAGCAGAATCACGCTCACTATCAAACGCGCATGTCGGAGTGGTTTGAAAATGAGGGCGACCGCGCCAAGGTTCTTTCGCAGAACTGGACGTTTGGCGTGGGGATGGGTAACTTCTCCAACTTCCACCTGATGGATTTCCGTGTGTTTGACTTTGACGGGATTCGAGGGAAGTAACGGGGATTTGGATCCTGTGATGTTGATCCTGGGCTTGTCCGGCCGGTTTCATAGCTCCAGGCTTCATATGTGCCCGCTCACTCAAAAAAACAGCACAGGCCCGGTTCGCTTTACGCTATACGCAATCACCGCACAGGATGCACGCTGTCCTGGGTTGCCCCGAACTTAGGTTTGGCCGCGCAGTGCGCGGCCGGCGATGGATTGTGAAGGGCGGAGTGCTTCACTGCGGGGTATGGGGGCGTAAAGCCCCCATACCAGCCTGTTGAAAAAGCCCAATCTGCGTTGTCAGCTTATTGCGGCCTCGCACCGCTCTTCGTTTGTGCGAAGCTACGCGCTTCATTTGCTTCGCAAATTTCTGGCGCTAGTCGAGCAAAGCTCTCCCTATTCGGGCTGTCAAGGGGTATCACTTACAAACGAGCCGATACCCGCGGGTATC
>JBDRTL010000106.1:0-6177 GCA_043824045.1 Bacillota bacterium | reverse complement strand
TCGGAAACCTGATTATTTTGTGAAGTTCGTACAGGGAACGCGCGGATTTGCTGTGCTCTTGGCTTAAGATATGTCGCATCCCACGTCGTCGGAGGTGGGTTTATCTGCGTATACGGCGGTGATTTTGGGTGCCCACTCGGGTTTTTGAGATACGCGCCTGTCGATTCCATAAAGTGTTACAAGTGCGGCGATCAGCCCGAACGCCGCTCCCAGAAGGGTCCAAAGATCGGATCCGGAACCGATCGTCCATCCCAAAAACAGGCCGAGGAGCAGCCCGAGCAGGGGTACGACGTACACAAGCGCCGTCGCCTGCAGAAAGCGGTTTTCGGGCAGTTCCACGCGCACCCATTCGCCGATTTGGTGATCCGAGGGGAGCGTGACCTCGCCATTATGTGCGCCTATTCCGCAGGCGCTGCATTTTCCGCATGCTTCCGGGCGCTTAAATTTGACGGTGACCAGCGCTTTTTTCTCATTTCGCTCTATGATTTGACCAAATTTGATCATAAGTGCCTCCTTATATGCAACTCCCGAATAAAGCCCGTGAAATTTGATGATTCACTTGACGATGGACAGGTGTTATGCTAAAATATAAAATTGCATCAGTATTGTCTATGCGCGGTAAGCAGCGTTTCCGCAAACAATATTTTACATGTTGTTCTGCGAAAAATCAACTGCCAAATGCTGAAGGCCGGCAAGCGCGCCATTGATGGTCAGGTGCAAGAACATGAGGGGTGATAGCATTTATGGTGCACGAGGTTCAAATGGGGAAACTGAGAAAGCGAATGAGCTTTTCACGCATCGAGGAAGTTTTGGATATGCCCGACCTTCTAGAGGTGCAAAAGAACAGTTATCGTCGCTTCCTGCAAGAAGACCTCCGCGAGGTGCTAGCCGATGTCTCACCGATTAACGATTATACAGACAACCTGGTCTTGGAATTCGTGGACTACTCCCTGGATGAACCGAAAAACAGCGTAGAACGCTGCAAAGAGCGCGACATGACGTATGCCGCGCCTTTAAAGGTGTTTGCGCGCCTGAAAAACCGTGAAACCGGCGAAATTAAGGAATCCGACGTGTTCATGGGTGATTTCCCGCTGATGACCGAGCACGGCTCCTTCGTGATCAACGGCGCCGAGCGCGTGATCGTCAGCCAGCTGGTGCGCTCTCCCGGCGTATATTATTCGGACTCGATTGATAAGGCAGGCAAGCACCTGTTTTCAACAACCGTCATCCCCAATCGCGGCGCATGGCTCGAATATGAAACCGATTCCAACGACGTGCTCTGGGTGCGCATCGACCGCGCCCGCAAGCTTCCCATTACGGTGCTGCTGCGCGCGCTTGGGTACGGCACGGACTCGGACATTATCAATCTGCTGGGCGAAGAGGAACGCCTGATGACCACCCTGCAGCGCGGGGATAACGCCACCAATCAGGACGAAGGCCTGATCGAGATTTATAAGCGGCAGAAGCCCGGCGAACCGCCGACGCGCGACAGCGCCCAGAGCCTTCTGAACTCTTTGTTTTTTGACCCCAAGCGCTACGATCTGATGCGCGTGGGGCGGTATAAATTCAACAAAAAGCTCTCCATTGCCAAGCGCATTCAGGAGCACATTGCCGCGGAGGACGTAATCAGCCCGCTGAGCGGCGAGGTTTTTGTCAAGGGCGGCAAGAAGATCGAGAAGGATGTCGCGAAGGAAATCCAGAACAGCGGCATCAACAGCGTTTCCATCAAGCTGGAAAACCGCACCCTGAAGATCGTCGGCAACCACTTTGTGGATGCCGGCGGCTACCTGCCGTTCAATCCCAGGGACGTCGGCGTGCTGGAAATGGTGCATTACCCGACGCTTAAAGCCATTCTGGAAGCCTGCGGCGACAACGAGGAACTGCTCAGGCAGACCGTGGTTGACAACCTCAACAATCTGGTGCCAAAGCGCATCCTCACAGACGATGTCGTGGCATCGGTCAGCTATCTGCTGGGCCTTCCCTACGGTATCGGACAGACGGACGATATCGACCACCTCGGCAACCGCCGCCTTCGCAGCGTGGGCGAGCTTTTGCAAAACCAGATCCGAATCGGCTTAAGCCGCCTGGAACGCGTGGTGCGCGAGCGCATGGCCATTCAGGACGCCAACGACGTGCGCCCCGGCGAGTTGATCAACATCCGCCCCGTAAGCGCGGCTATCAAGGAGTTTTTCGGCTCCTCGCAGCTGTCGCAGTTCATGGACCAGCCAAACCCCCTGGCGGAACTGACTAACAAGCGCCGCCTTTCGGCGCTCGGCCCCGGCGGCCTGAACCGCGACCGTGCGTCCTTCGAAGTGCGCGACGTTCACTACAGCCACTACGCCCGCATTTGCCCAATCGAGACGCCTGAAGGTCCCAACATCGGTCTGATCGGCTCGCTGGCGACCTATGCCCGCATCAACGAATACGGCTTCATCGAAGCCCCTTACCGCCGTGTGGACAAGAAAACCGGCAAGGTGACAGACGATATCGTATACATGACCGCCGACGAAGAAGACTTCTACAAGGTCGCGCAGGCGAACGAGCCAATCAAGGAAGACGGCTCGTTTGTGCGCGAGCGCATCACCGTGCGCGACAAATCTGAAATCATCGAAGTGCACGTGGATCAGGTGGACTTTATCGACGTCAGCCCGCGGCAAGTGGTTTCCGTCGCGACCGCGATGATCCCGTTTTTGGAAAACGACGACGCCAACCGCGCGCTGATGGGCTCGAACATGCAGCGCCAGGCGGTGCCGCTGCTGATGCCCGAAGCCCCGATCATCGGCACGGGCATGGAATACAAGGCCGCGCAGGATTCCGGCGTGGTCGTGATTGCCAAGGATGACGGCGTCGTCACCAAGGTGGCGGGCGACCAGGTGATCGTCGCCGATAAGCACAAAGAGGAACAGATCTATCACCTGCAAAAGTTTACCCGAAGCAACCAGGGCACCTGCATCAACCAGCGACCCCGCGTAAGCGTGGGGCAGAAAGTGGAGAAGGGCGACCTGATTGCGGACGGACCTTCGACGGAGCTGGGCGAGATTGGCCTGGGCCGCAACGTGCTCATCGGGTTCATGTCCTGGGAAGGCTATAACTTCGAGGACGCCATCCTGATCAGCGAAGAGCTGGTACGGGACGACAAGTATACCTCCATTCATATTGAAGAGTTTGAATCCGAAGCCCGCGAAACCAAGCTGGGCTCGGAAGAAATTACACGCGACATTCCCAACGTCGGCGAGGACGCCGTAAAGGACCTCGACGAGTTTGGCGTGGTGCGCATCGGCGCGGAAGTGCAGGCGGGCGATATTCTGGTCGGCAAAGTGACTCCGAAAGGCGAGACCGATCTGACCGCGGAAGAACGGCTGCTGCGCGCGATCTTCGGCGAAAAGGCGCGTGAAGTGCGCGATACGTCGCTTCGCGTGCCGCACGGCGAAGGCGGCATCGTGGTGGACGTGAAAACATTCACCCGCGAGAGCAAGGATGAACTCAGCCCCGGCGTGAACGAGATGGTGCGCGTATACATCGCGCAGAAACGCAAAATCAGCGTCGGCGACAAGATGGCGGGCCGCCACGGCAACAAGGGCGTCGTGTCCCGCATACTCCGGCAGGAGGATATGCCTTTCATGCCCGACGGTACGCCGCTGCAGATCGTATTAAACCCAATGGGCGTGCCCTCGCGCATGAACATCGGCCAGGTGCTGGAAGTGCACTTGGGCCTGGCGGCCAAAACGCTCGGCTGGCATGTGGCGACCCCGGTTTTCGACGGCGCGCACTACAGCGAAATCACCGAGTGCCTGGAAAAGGCCGGTAAGGACATCGACGGCAAAACCATCCTGTATGACGGACGTACCGGCGAAGCTTTTGAAAACCGCGTTACAGTCGGCATTATGTACTTCCTGAAGCTCCACCACCTGGTGGACGATAAGATGCACGCGCGTTCCGTGGGCCCGTACTCTCTGGTCACCCAGCAGCCGCTGGGCGGCAAGGCGCAGTTCGGCGGCCAGCGCTTCGGCGAAATGGAAGTGTGGGCGCTGGAAGCTTACGGCGCGGCCAATACGCTGCAGGAGATCCTCACCGTGAAGTCCGATGATATCGTCGGGCGTGTGAAGACGTACGAAGCGATTGTCAAGGGCACGAACATCCCATCGCCGGGTGTGCCCGAGAGCTTCAAGGTGCTTTTAAAGGAACTCCAGTCGCTTGCGCTGGACATCCGCGTGATGGATTCCATGAAGAACGAAATCATCATCCGCGAACTGGAAGACGACGAAACCGAAGAGATCACGATGCCCATACGGACCGCCGAACGCGAGCGGGACGATAAAGCGTTTGCGCATGAAGATTTGGAAGAACCGATGGATGAAGATGTGCTGGAAGACATTGACTTCAGCCTCGAGGACGATGATCTGGACGATTTCAACATGAATTTGAGCGATGATCCGGAGATTGATTTGGACGACGGTGACGATCAAAGCTCGGACGATGAACCTGCGGACGATCCGCAAAAGGAATAAGAAATAGCCGCAGCGTTCCCTTCCGCCTGACCGTATCACGCCAGTTGTCCAATTTCCGAAAGGAGTGTCAAACCTTGTTTGAACTCACGAACCTTGATTCGATCCAGATAGGAATGGCGTCGCCGGAGAAGATCCTCGCATGGAGTTTTGGTGAAGTCAGCAAACCCGAAACCATTAACTACCGCACTTTGAAACCCGAGCGGGACGGACTGTTCTGCGAACGTATTTTCGGGCCGACCAAGGACTGGGAATGCAACTGCGGCAAGTATAAAAGAATCAAATTCAAGGATAAAAACAAAATCTGCGATAAGTGCGGTGTACAGGTGACCCGCGCGAAGGTGCGCCGAGAGCGCATGGGCCACATTCAACTCGCGGCTCCCGTCAGCCACATCTGGTATTTCAAGGGCATTCCCAGCCGCATGGGTATGCTGCTGGACGTCAGCCCCCGCGCGCTGGAGAAGGTGCTGTATTTCGCTAGCTTTATCGTGCTCGATCCCGGCGACTCCAAGGTGACGGGGCTTAAGAAGAATGAGCTGATCACCGACGCGAAGTACCGCGAGCTGGAAGCGCAACATGGCAAGGGCTCCTTCCGCGCAGGCATGGGCGCTGAAGCCGTGAAGGAAATGCTGCTGGATCTGAACCTTGACGCCATCAGCGCAAAGCTGAAAAAAGAGATTGCCGATCTCGTGGAAAAAGAACGCGACCGCGATACCGAAGGGCAGAAGCGCTCCCGCGCCGTCAAGCGCCTGGAAGTGGTGGAAGCGTTCCGCCAGAGCGGAAACCGCCCCGAGTGGATGATTCTGGATGTCGTACCCGTCATCCCGCCGGATCTGCGCCCGATGGTGCAGCTTGACGGCGGCCGCTTCGCCACCAGCGACCTCAATGATCTGTACCGCCGCGTCATCAACCGCAACAACCGTTTAAAGAGACTCCTGGAGCTCGACGCGCCCGATATTATCGTACGCAACGAAAAGCGCATGCTGCAGGAAGCCGTAGACGCATTGATCGACAACGGCCGCCGCGGCCGCGCCGTGACCGGCCCGGGCAACCGCGCCCTCAAATCGCTGTCCGACCTTCTGCGCGGCAAGCAGGGGCGCTTCCGTCAGAACCTGCTGGGCAAACGTGTGGACTACTCCGGCCGCTCGGTGATCGTGGTCGGCCCAGAATTGAAACTGTACCAGTGCGGCCTGCCCAAGGAAATGGCGCTGGAGCTGTTCAAACCGTTCGTCATCGAGCGCCTTGTGTCGCTTAAATACGCGCATCACGGTAAAAACGCCAAGCGCATGGTGGAAAAAGGCAGACCCGAAGTCTGGGATATCCTAGAAGGCGTGATCAAAGAGCACCCGGTGCTTTTAAACCGCGCTCCTACGCTGCACCGTTTAGGCATTCAGGCCTTTGAACCGGTGCTCGTCGAGGGTCGCGCCATCAAGCTGCACCCGCTGGTCTGCACCGCGTACAACGCCGACTTCGACGGCGACCAGATGGCCGTGCACGTACCGCTGTCCATGGAAGCGCAGGCGGAAGCCCGTTTCCTGATGCTGGCGCATAATAATATCCTGAAGCCGCAGGACGGTAAACCCGTCATGTCCCCATCGCAGGACATGGTGATCGGCTGCTATTACCTGACCATGACCTATCCCAAGCGCGAGAATCTGAAGCCAAGCGAGAT